>JBFGAX010000003.1:0-88448 GCA_041567895.1 Acidimicrobiia bacterium | reverse complement strand
CTCAAGTCGTGGGCAGATTCGCCCTGTCCCGCTCGCGCAACGACAACCGGTCCGTCCGTGCTGACGATGGCAACGTGCCCGAGTCGGTAGTCGACCAGCGAACCAAGCTGCTCGAGCGCGGTTGCGCCAACCGAAACCGGATTCAACTCAGCCCCGTCGGCCATGTCGTTGAGTCTCCGCAACAGCTGATTGGCGCTCTGAAGTCGCTCTAGCTGGTCCTGAGTTGCATCGGATGCCTCGAGAAGCGCCTCGGTCGTGAGTTCGGCCTCGACCAGCAAGTAGCGAGCGTATGAGAGCAGAACCGCCACCAGCAGATACAGACCGCTCCAACCGAGGGTCTGGGGCGCCAGCGCCTGATCGAATCCTCCGATGAGAAACAAGGCGGCGATCGATAGGACGGCGGTTTCCAAACCCAGGCGCCACCCGGCGACCGCGCCTGCGAAGAACACCGGAGTGATGGTGAGCAGAAGGTAAGGGCTCTCGGTGCGACCCGTGAGGAAGACGGCCATCATGGTGGCGACCGTACCGCCGACCGCCAGAATCTCGCGGGCCCACCTCGAGCGCCGAACGTTCGGGTGGATGCTCTGATACGTGACAATGAAGCCGGCTGCGATCAATCCGGCTGCAATCACAGAGGGACCCGTGCCCAGCTGGACGACCGAAACCAGCACGCCCAGCACCAACGCCGTCCACTGGACCAGCGTCAGCACCCGATCAAATCTGTCCTCCCAGTCGGAGTCCTGATCCCACATGACCATCAGGCTACAGTCACCCGATGGTCCGAATCATCGTGTCCGGAGGCATCGGCTCGGGTAAGAGCACGGTGGCGTCGATCATGCAAGATCAGGGCGCTGCTGTGGTTCATGCAGATGAGATCGGCCATTTGGTCCTCGAGCCTGAGGGAGAAGCGTTTGCCGACGTCGCCGGCGCCTGGCCACAAGTCGTTGTGAATGGTGCCATCGACCGTAAGAAACTGGCGGCGATCGTGTTCTCCGATCATGACGCGCTTGCCGAACTGGAGTCGATGACCCATCCGGCGATCCGCCGCAAACTGGCTGAACTCACGCGTCTCATCCACACAAATCTCTTCGTCGTTGAGATTCCGGTGTTGCGTGACTTTTTCGATTCCAGCTGGACAAAGGTCTTTGTGGTCGCCGAGCCCGACCTGCGGCGGGAACGACTCGAAATGCGAGGGATGGACGCAGCAGACATCGAAGGCCGCATGGCTGCGCAGGAAACGAAGGCTGCGGGGGTCACATGGGCCGATTTCGTCATAACGAACGACGGCTCGGTCGAAGAGCTCACAACGCAAGTTCGTGCGCTGTTGAGCGCTCTTGGGAACGGCTGGAGCGCCGTCCAGCACGACTAGCCGAACAGTCCAGATTCCTGGATGCTCAGTACGGCCGGTCCCAGAAGCACGATGAAGATGACCATGATCAGCAAAACGAGTGGGCCGATCAGCTTGACGGGAGCGGCATGCGCCTTTTCCTGGGCGATCTGGCGACGCTTGATGCGCATTTCGTCCGCTTGAACCCGTAGCGTCCTCGAGATCGAAACACCGAACGCTTCCGCCTGCATCATGGCGAGGAGGAAACCGCGTAGCTCCTCCACGTCCGTGCGATCCCGGAGATTGCGCATGGCGGTTCGACGGGCTACACCGACCCGGGTCTCCTGAATCATCCTGTGAAACTCGTCACTCAACACACCCGGGACGACCTTGACGACCCGGGCGAGGGCGGCATCAAAACCAAGGCCTGCCTCCACCGATATCACCAGCAGGTCGAGAACGTCGGGAAGTTGAGATCGAATGGCGACATTGCGATCGTTGATGATGCGGTTCAGCCACGCGTCAGGACCAAAGACGCCTCCAAACACGAGCAGCCCCAGCATCAGGACTTTCATTCCGGGATCCTGGCCACCCTGGGCCAATCCCCAGATCACGATTCCTCCAACCACAGCGCCGACTTTGATGATCGCAAAGGTCGATGCGTCGAGATTGGCCGGGTTGCCGGCCATCATGAGCCTTTGCTCAGTCCTCTCGATCCAGGAGACGGGGGTCCAGCGCGTGAACAATCCCCCGAACCGTTCGAGGATGGGCGCGATCACGCGCTCGGCGAAGGGTCGTTCCAGTTCGGCATCGCGATTCGCCTCGACCTGGGCGGTGATTCGCCGGCCATATGTAGCAAGCCGATCTTTGGTTGTCGCCCGCGCCGAGGTGAAACCCGAGGCGACGGCATAGGTAGCCATCCCCACCAGCCCGACTACCGAACCAACCGCCGCAAATTGAAGAAGTGTGGGATCCATGTTCCTATATCTCGATGTCGACGATTTTTCGAACCCAGGCAATGGCAGCCGCCATCAATCCGAGGGAAACTCCGACAAGCGTCCAGCCCGTCGTCGAGCTGGTGAGCTGCATGAGGTATGGCCGGTTGTTGACGAACAGGAACATCACGAGGAAAATCGGCATCAGCAGCAGAATTCCTGCCGAAAAGCGCCCTTCTGCGGAAAGAGCTCTCACCTCACGGCGCAACCTGGTGCGCTGCAGCATGGTATCGCTCACGATATCGAGAACCTCTGCGAGGTTTCCACCGACTTCGCGCTGAATCTCGGTCGAGATGACAACCCATTGGAAATCACTCGAACTCATACGTTCGCTGATTCCCTTGAGCGCGGTACCGACGGTTCGTCCGAGTCGGACTTCGGCTACGGCCCGGTTGTATTCACGTGCTGTTGGCTGGGCCGCCTCGGAGGCAACTGCTTCCATAGCCTGCAAAAAAGATTGCCCGGACCGCAAAGACGTTGCGAGCAGACCAAGAACACCAGGGAGCTGGTCTTCGAACTTCTTGCGATCCCGGCTGGCGATACGGGTTACGAACATGTAGATGAAGCCCACGAGAACGAATGTGGCCAGGATTGCGACAATCAGCGATCCGGTATAGAGCCCGACCGCCATGGCAACGACCGCCGCAAACGTCAGCGCAAATGCCACGGCCTCCCCCGGCAACCAGGGGAGGTTGGCCGACTCGAGCAGGTTGGCAATCGGCTGCATCAGGCCACGTTCGGTCGCAAAGCCTTCGGCGCGATTCGACAGCTGGCTGAATCCAGGCAGGCGGCTCAGAATCGTGCCGCCGCCCTTCTCCTCGACCTCTTCAATTCTGCCGCGTGACGCATAGCTTTCGAGACGCCTGCTGAGAGCTGCCTGCGAGTTTCGGTACGACTCGACAAAAACCCATCCGATCATGCCTGCAGCGAGTGCAGCGGATACGATCGCTCCGATCTCGAACCATTGGCGCAATTCGGGATTGGCGACGAGCGGCGCGGTGAGGCGAGGTTCAAAGGTCGTGAACGATTCCACGAGCGTCTGTTCATCGACGTTTGGTACGAGAGCACTGATCTGAGCTGAGGCTCCCGCGTACGCGACATCGAAGCTCAACTCATTCGCCAATCTGACCGCAGACTGGAACGCGACAACAACTCGATTGACCTGTGGCCGGTCCGCGTTCCTCATAGCGGCCTCTACCAGAGACCGGTTATCTCCGGGGATGACCCGGTCACCGATCTGATTCAGGATCCCCGGTTCCGGTTCGCCCCCGGCAAGTGCAATGACCGTCACATCCATGTGGTCGATCGCCGCAAGAGCTTCCTCTTTGCTCACGAGACTGTTGGTATCAACACCGGAGGTGATCACGAACACCTGAGGCGTGAGGTCGTTGCCAAAGAGTTTCGGTAGACCGTTGAGAGCATCAAAGAGGCGAGTCTCCTCGGATGCGTAGATACTGTTTGCCTCGATATTCAACAGCGTCTGGCTTTGCGTAGAGATCTGTGACCCGGGGGCCGCGTCGATGGGAACGAGGCGGATCCGGTCGGCCGGATTCTTTCTCTCGATCAGTGTGCCCGCAAGGGCCTGGGCGAGCGCAACCCGTTCGGGGTTGGCATCGACCAGGATTGCCATGGGATAGTCGGCAGGAATTGGCTGCACGCTCTCGAGCTCGAACTCGACGGGCACGCCGTTCTCAGAAACCGTCAGATTCTCTTCCGAAAAGGAGGCCGAACCGACGTCAATGGCCAGGCGCACCGTGGGATGTTCTGTGATGTTGGCCTGGACGATGTCGATCGACGTACCGGCCGTCTGGGCGACCGCGGCTGGGGCAGCCGTCAGGATCACCAGAGCCAGGAGTAGCGAGAGGATCCGCCGAATCATCAGTATTCGTCGAGCCCGCCGGCGAACGGTTCAGGAGCGAAGAGCTCCGGGGATACAGGGTATCCTGATTCCGCCAGGTCCTGTGCAAATGTCGGACGTACACCGGTCGCCTTCAGACGTCCAAGGTACTTGCCGTCCTCATCCACACCCATGCCGTAGTCGAACTTGAAGAGGTCCTGGGTCGTGATGACCTCGCCCTCCATGCCCAGGACCTCGGTGATATGGGTGATACGGCGGGTTCCATCTCTGAGGCGCATCAGGTGGACGATGAGATCGACCGCAGAAGAAACTTGCTCACGAATGGCTCGCATCGGCATGTCGATGCCCGACATGAGAACCATCGTCTCGATTCGAGAAAGCGTATCGCGAGGAGCATTGGAGTGAACCGTGGTCAACGATCCATCGTGACCGGTGTTCATGGCCTGCAACATGTCGAGCGATTCGCCGCCACGAACCTCACCGACGACGATACGATCGGGCCGCATACGCAAGGAGTTCTTCACGAGATCGCGAATCATCACCGCTCCCTTGCCCTCCAGGTTCGGGGGTCGCGACTCGAGACTGAGTACATGGTCCTGGTGCAGCTGAAGCTCGGCCGCGTCCTCAATTGTGACGATTCGCTCATCCGTGGGGATGTAGGACGACAGAACGTTGAGCATCGTCGTCTTACCAGAACCGGTGGCGCCGCTCACGATCGTATTGAGTCTGCCATTGATGCATTGCCGTAAAAACATGGCCGAGTTCTTGGTCATCGATCCAAAACGAATCAGATCGTCCTCGACGAGGGGATCGACAGAAAACTTACGAATGGTCAGGAACGGGCCACCGATCGCCAGGGGCTTGATGACGGCGTTTACACGAGATCCATCAGGTAGGCGAGCATCGACCATCGGAGTCGACTCGTCGATCCGGCGACCGACCTGGCTCACGATCTTTTCAATGATCCGGCGCAGGTGGGTGCTGTCGACGAACTGAGCCGGCGAGAGCACCAGTCGTCCGAGTCGTTCCACATAGACCCGGTGAGGTCCATTGACCATGATCTCGGTGACGTCCTCGTCTTTGAGGAGCGAATCGATCGGTCCGTATCCGAGCACGTCGTCGGAGATCTCCTGCATCATGGCATCGCGCTCTGCCCGGGATATCGGAATCGACTCTTCCTGATCGAGGGCCCAGTCCAGCATCTCCATGACGCGTACCTTGAGCTCAGCATCGCTCATCTGTCGGTCATAGAGCTGAGGTCCGAGACCCTCGACGACCTTGAAGTGAAGGCGCCGCTTGAGTTCCGGAATACCACCGCCGGCAGGAGCCGTTCCGCCCTCTTTTGGAGTGTGTCCAGATTCGGCAGCTTTCGCTGCTGCGACACGTTCTGAAAGTGAGCTCATGTGCGTTCCTCCCTCGACCTAGAACCAGCGCCGCTTGCGGTTGTTGTCCGAGGCCGGTGCCTCCGTGGACAACACGAGCTTGGCAATGTCCTCAAATGCCTTGGCGGGCTTTGACTTCGGATGACCCTCCACAATCGGAACGCCTTCGTTGATCGATGCAGGCATCAGGCCATCGGAGGGAATAGACCCGCTGATCTCAAATCGGAGTGAGCGCTCGATCTCGCCCATATCGAGTCTGGCCTTTGAGTTGCTCCGGTTGAGCACGATGCGAATTGCATTCGAGGGGAAGTTCAGGATCCGCAACGTCTCGAGCGCCAATTTTGCGTTTTTGATGCTTGGCAGATCCATGTCGACGACAAACAACACCTGTTCCGATCGTTCGAGGACCGCCAGCAGTCGATCATCGAGTGCGGGCGCCGTATCGACGACTACGTAGTCGAACATTCCCTTCATGAGATCGAGAATGTGGGTCAGCGTCGGAGTCGGTACCTCGTCCGCGAACGCCGGTTCGAGAGGCGCTGCCATGATCTTCAAGCCGCTCGGGTGGTCCGTCAGCACGGTCGCAAGGAAAGCGGCATCGAGGCCTTCGCCTTCCTTGGCAGCATTGACGATCGTCTGTTTGGGATCGACCTGCAGAACGAGTGCCACGTCACCGAACTGGAGATTGGCGTCAACCATCGCAACGGTTCCCGGCTCACTCCATCGGGCCAGCAACGTCGCAACATTGGTGGCGACCACTGTCTTGCCGCTTCCGCCTTTGGCAGCCATCACCGTGATGAGCTTGCCGTCGCGCCGGGTAACTCTCTCGGGCGGTGCCGGGGTCGATGGTGTTGCGCTGGCCCTGTGCTTCATCAGACGCGACGCCTGATCGAGCGCGGACGAGACCGCGTCCGGCTTCAAGGGTTCTTCAACGATGTCTCGAAATCCGGTTCGGATCGCACGACGCAAGACGTCGTTTTCAATGTCGACCGGGGCGACGAGCACCATGACCACGTCGGGATTGACGTCATAGGTCTCGATGCTGAGCAACCCGGGCGAGGTTGCGAACGAGGGACCCCAGAAGATCACCTCGACCTCGGAACGGCTTGCGAGATCGACCGCCTCCTGTGCGGAGGTTGTCACAAAGACGTCGCCTTCAAACAACTGCTTTGATTCGGCAAGGAAGCCCTCGTCGCCGTCAACGATGGCTACGCCTTCCGAAGCGAATCGATTACTCAAAGAGATTCTCCCTTGTGATACCTGTGGTCGCTACCGGCGTGAAATCGTCCGGAACGAGCGTGAAATAGGTGTCGCCGTTGAGGGTGGCGTACACGAGTCGCTCAGCCTCGTCTGCCGTGACGGCCACCGTGACAAGCCCAAATTGGGTCACCGTGCTCAACGGTTGGCCGTTCTGATCCACGCCCGCCTCGTTGCTCGTCAGAATCACGTGATCGACATCGTCGTCACCCGTCACGATCTGTTCGCCGACAGCGAGGACTTCGAGCCCCTGGAGGACGAAGCGGGTCTCGAGGCTCTGCTCGGCCGCTTCGACGAGCGCGAGAACTTCTTCACGGGTGGCGTCGACGTCGATGGCATCAAACTCGATGCCGGCGCTGCCAATGTTCACGAGAACGTTGATGCGATCTCCCGGGCGGGGGAAACCACCGACGGCGGCCTCCGAGGTCACCTGCAGAGACATGGCTTGTCTGCCGCGCGGGATGCGCTCGCTGAGTGGTTCGCTTGCGGTGACGTCCGATGCGTCTTCCCATTGCAGCGAGGTCAGAATCTCGTTCGCGGCAATAGGACCGATCGCGATCCGGTTTTCGAGCACAACCCGAAGGTCCGGTTCGGATGCGATGGCAACCGGGTTGTCGCCACCCGGTAGAAAATCACGGTTCTCGGAGCTCTTCACGAACAGGCCGTTCGCGATGACGTCGTCGCCCGAGATCCCCGCAGGCAGATCTTCAGCGGCGCGGTACACGTCGACGAGCGTGAACTTGTCCTGTGCTGCTTGATCAACTGAGGCGAGATACCGCCAGACCGAAAATCCGGCGACCGCCGCAAGCACGATGGCGACGGCCACTACGGCGATGCGCTTTCCCAACGTCGAACTCCTTGATTGACCTGAACCCGTGTTGCACGGGGGCGGGATCTGCCCGCGTTGGAGTTACATCGGACGATGAGTGGTCGAACTAAAAGTCTTTTCCGACTTAGTTGCCGATTCCCTTTTCCTTCAGTTCCTGAAGAATGGCTTCGAGCGACGCATCTGCGGTGAAATGAGGAGAACGCTCCGTGGTTTCCTCGCTCTCGGACGTGTAGTCATTGCTGCGCTCCGGGCGCTTTTTCTGTGGTCTGGAGGGCGCCTGCGGCTGAGCCTGCTGGCGGTCCTGCCACTCCGGCATCGCCTGCTTGATGGAGAGCGAAATCCGGCGCCGTTCGGCGTCGATCTCGGTGATCTTGACCTTGACGGGTTGATCCATGGAGAGTTCGAGTTCCGGGCTCTCGACGTGATGGAGGGCGATTTCGGAGACGTGGACGAGCCCCTCGACTCCGTCTGTGACAGAAACAAACGCTCCGAATGGAACCGTCTTGGTCACCTTGCCGTCGAGAATCGATCCGACGCCGTAAGCCTCTGCAAACGTCGCCCAGGGATCTTCACGAGTCTGTCGAATGGAGAGCGAAATCCGTTCCCGATCGCGGTCTACCTCGAGCACCTTGACCTGGACCTTGTCGCCAACAGTCACAACCTCGGACGGATGGGTGACGTGTTGCCAGGAAAGCTCGGAAACGTGGACGAGGCCGTCCATTCCGCCCAGGTCGACGAACGCCCCAAAGTTGACGACGGACGAGACCACGCCTTCACGGATGTCGCCTTCGGCGAGGTCTCCCAGGAACGCATGGCGCTGTTCGGCTTGCTCATCTTCCAAATAGGCTCGGCGTGACAGCACGACGTTGTTTCGGTTCTTGTCGAGCTCGATCACCTTCGCTTCGATTTCCTCGCCCACATAAGGCTGCAAATCCCGAACCCGGCGCAACTCGACAAGGGAGGCGGGTAGAAACCCGCGCAGCCCGATGTCAACAATCAAACCACCTTTGACAACTTCGATCACGGGACCCTTGACAGTCCCCTTCTCGTGCATGATTCCTTCGATGGTGCCCCACGCCCGTTCGTACTGCGCTCGTTTCTTGGAGAGAATGAGCCGACCTTCGGCGTCCTCCATTTCGAGCACCATCGCTTCGACGACGTCACCGATCTTGACCACGTCGCCCGGATTGGCGTTATTGCGAATGGATAGCTCATTGGCAGGTATGACGCCCTCGGACTTGTATCCGATGTCAACCAACGCCTCATCGTGGTCGATCCGAACAATCGTTCCTTCGATGAGATCGCCCTCTTTGAACTCCAGGACCGTTTTTTCGATAGCGGATTCGAAATCTTCGGGCGACAGATCGTCCGGGAGGTCGTCGAGTCCCGTATTCATCTTCACCACCGAGATTTCACGCGGCCTCGGCGGCTGTGCTTCCTCAGCGGTCGCCTGTTCGGCAGTAGCGTCTACAGCGCTCGCCTCGTCGGTGGCGCTATAGCCACCGACGCCAGCCCCGGCACCAACCTGATCGATTGAAGAAGGAGTTTCGTTCACCGACGGGACGGAAGCTTCCATGCTGCCCGACGGGGTCGCTGCTCCGGAAGAGTTCTCACGAATCACATCCTCGTTTGAGGTCGCCGGGGGTTCCTGCGACGAAGATGGCGCGCCAACATCGGCTAGAGCGTCGACCCCCGTGTCCGGAACGATGCTTTCGGGCCGTGGACGATCCGCGGCGTCCCCGCTCTCGAGCTGCTCGCCATAGCTTTCGGCCTTTGGCTCGGCGGCCTCAGGGTTTCCTGATTCCGGCCCGGCGGCTCCAGGCTCTGCGGCTTCAGTCTCTGCGGCTTCAGGCTGTCCTTCCGCGGGCGGTGTGTCGCCTTCTCCCAGTTCGGAGGGGGCTTCTTCGGTCAGTGAGTTGGATTCTTCTTCAATCATTCGATTCTTATGGGTTGTGTACAGGGTCGATCCCGACCGCGATAGGCGTGCTATCGAAGGCAGGAAGTTTGTCAGTAGGCCGGCGCATCGGGCCTCCGAGAAGGCTCAGGCGCTGGATCTGGAACAAACTGTTAGATGCACCGTGAAGTGCAGCAGAAATGGTACCACAACTCGGCAGCCGGACCTACCAAACGGAACACTAATCGGCGACCCTCACTAGCGGTCAGGACTTGGTATCGGCGAGCGTCTTACCGGTTGCGGTATCAACCCGCAACGGAACCTTGAGCTCGGCAACGCCCTCCATCACCATACGAGTGAGATGCAACGTCTGCTCGACCTCATCGAGCGGGACTTCCAGCACGAGCTCATCATGAATTTGGAGCAGTTGTCGGCTTGCGAGGCCTAGCTCTCCCAGGCGTTCGTCCAGCCGAATCATCGCGATCTTGATGAGATCGGCAGCGGATCCTTGTATGGGAGCATTGAGTGCCATCCGTTCTCCGGTCTGACGCACTCGAAAATTGCCAGAAGCCAGTTCTGGAAGGTATCGCCGGCGTCCAAACACGGTGGTCGTGTAGCCGGTTCTCCTGGCCTCCGCCACCACGCCGCTCATGAATGCCTGCACCTTTGGGAACCGCGCGAAATACGCATCAATGTGTTCCTGGGCTTCTTCGCGTTCGATCTCGAGTCGCGATGCCAATCCAAAGGCCTCCATGCCATACAAAAGGCCGAAATTGACGACTTTGGCCCGCCTTCGCATATCGGCATCTACGTCCTCGATCGGGATGTCGTTCACCCGTGCCGCCGTGGCTGCATGGATGTCCTGGTCGTCGTTGAAGGCCTCGAGAAGTCCGGGATCCTCCGTCAGATGAGCAAGGATTCTCAGCTCGATCTGCGAATAGTCAGCTACAACAAAAGTTGAACCTTCTTCGGCAACGAACGCCTTGCGGATCGTCCGGCCTTCTTCGGATCTGATCGGAATGTTTTGTAAGTTCGGCCGCTCCGACGAGAGCCGACCGGTCGCGGCTGCCGTCTGGTTGAACACGGCGTGCACCCGGCCGTCCTTCGCAATCAGAGGTAGGAAACCATCTACGTACGTTGAGCGAAGCTTTTCCAACTGTCGATACTCGAGAAGGGCTTTGACCATGGGGTGGTCGAGTTTGGCGAGCACAGACGCATCGGTGCTTGGCTGACCTTTCGGAGTCTTCTTGAGGACCGGGAGATCGAGATCCTCGAACAAGACCCTCTTCAGCTGCAGCGTGCTGTTGATATTGAAAACCTGGCCCGCTTCTTCGTGGATGCGAGCCTCGAGCGCCACCAACCGGCCTCTGAGCTCTTCCCCGAGCGTTTCCAGATAGCTCCGGTCTACTCCGATGCCTGCGTTCTCCATGCGCGCCAGAACCTCGACGAGAGGGAACTCGATGTCTTCGAGAAGCGACGAGGCCCCCCGCGCTGATGCCTGCTCGGTCAGGAGATCGACGAGGCGAGAAACCGCCACAACCCTTCTGCCGATTCCGTCGAGATCCGGTCCCTCGAAGTCGAGAGTCCCCTGGGCCCTGTCGCCTCCGGTGTCGTCGAGCGAATCGACCTCGACCTGCGCGACCTCGAGAGCCAGGTCCGACAAGTCGTATGAAGCGCGCGCCGGATTGATCACGTACGCGGCCAGGAGCGTATCGAACACCACCTCTGGCATGGGTAAATGGGCGTCGAGAAACGCCCTGACCACGGGTTTTGCGTTGTGCGCAATGATGCCGCGTTCGACTGCCATCGTGGCAACGTCTTTGAGGAGGTCCTGGCCGATGAGACCGGCGCGACCTTCATCGATGAAAACGACAAGACCGGCTACCTCATCCTGGTGCCAGTGCGGCTCAACGACCAGTGGGCCCGACGCGGGCAGCTCGCCCACATCGCGCAGCGGCACTACCTCGGTGTCGAGCACCTCGCCCGCGGGACCCGCTGACCCCCCGCCGAGTTCCACCAGCCGGGTCCACAAACTTTGGAAGGCAAGGCCGTCGAAGACCCGCTTGACCTCGGCCTGGTCCCATTCGGTTCTGCGCAGCTCTTCTAGCTCCCATGCAATGGGAACACTCCTGTCGAGTTGGGTCAGTTGCAGGTTGAGGTACACCTGATCCCGGTGCTCAGCCAGGGACTCTGCGAGCTTTGGGCTCGCCTGATCGAGATGTTGGAAGATGCCGTCGAGCGAACCGTGTTCTTGCAGGAGCCTGGTCGCGGTCTTCTCCCCCACTCCGGGAACACCTGGCAGATTGTCCGAGCTATCGCCTCTCAGGGCAGCATATTGCGGGTACGTAGCCGGGCCGATCCCGTATCGCTCTTCTACATACGAGGCGTCAGCCCGAACCACATCGGTGATACCTCGTCGCGTATAAAGGACGGTGACCCGATCCTCGATCAGCTGGAATGCATCCCTGTCACCCGTTACAACGAGGACGTTCCATCCCTCTCGAGAAGCTTCGGAGGCGACCGTTGCGATCAGGTCGTCCGCCTCGTAACCCTCCAACTCGAATTGACGGATCTGGAGGGCGCTCGCCACTTCTCGCATGAGGGGCAGCTGGCTGCGAAACAGATCGGGCGCCGATTCCCGCTGGGCTTTGTACTCGGGGTAGAGATCGCTGCGGAAGGTCCTGGCCGGCGTATCCCACGCCACGGCCAGCGCATCTGGCGCTTCATCGCCAAGAAGCCGAATGATCATGGATGTGAATCCGTAAACGGCGTTCGTCACCTGGCCGGCCGGTGTCGCAAGATCACTGGGAAGTGCGTAAAAGGCGCGGTAAGCGAGAGAATGACCGTCAAGAATGGCGAGTGTCGGCATCGACCGCATCCTATTAGGGCGGGTTGTACGATCCCGAGCCGATTGTCCTGCTAACCGATGAGGTGAACCGGGTTGCCCTCTACCTCAACTCGCCAGGTGGTCCGATCGTTTGCCGTGACACCCGCAGGTATGACGTTGTTGATACGCCACCAGCAGTCACTGAGACAGCTGTACGTGGACGGGAGATCAAAGGTCATGTGAACCCACTCCCCCGAGTACAACCGGTTTCCGTTGTTCTGCGTGTTTACGAAGCAGTTGCCCACGTCGCTGCCGACAAACGTGTTGGCGTCACCCCTGGTGATCGTGCATGAGATTCCGCCGGCGTCTGGCAGGACGTTCATGGTGGTGTTCCCGCCACCAGATGTGTCGCCGGGATCGAAAAAGCTGGCCTTGATCTTTCGGCCGGCATATTCCTCGGGCACCCGCATCAGGTCGACGGTGGAGCTACCGCCTGCGATCGTGTTGCTCAAGGACATGGAGCCGAGTCCGTAGATCTTGACGGTTCCGCTGCCGGTGTTTGAAACTGCGAGGCCGAACGAGTTCCCACCCTGATTTGCGGCATTGGCTGTCACATGAAGCGGATAAATACCTTCGCTGGTGACAGGCACGACGCAGAGAATGTCTACAACCGGATTGGTTGGATCAAACGGATCCAGAGCGATGTTGTTGGGATAGGCGGTCGGTGCGTATGTGCGGTCGCAGCCGAGGATGGTGGTGTTGTCCGTGTAGTCGAACGGCGAGTTATCCACCCCTGCCAGCCGAAAACGGGTGCTCAAGCTGCTGCCATGCTCGAGTGGCTGCACCCTGCCATCGTTATACCGGCTACTGGCATTCGCACTCGCATAGGCGGCGTCGATCGTGAACACCGTGATCGCGCCGGCTCCGGCGGGGACGTCGAGCGCGTAGTAGTAGCCCTCGATGCCTGCCGCCGCCCGATTGGTACGAATGGAATCGGTCCCCTGATCGGCGGACCCTCCAACCGGGTTCGCCGAACTGAACGGATCACCATTCTCGTACCGATCAATCGTCGAATTGATCGCAGCCCAGAATCCATCTCCACCTCCGCTGACTCCGATCCCGAAGGTGTTCGATGAGCCACCGAGCGCCAGGGGTGGAAGCGACTCGGCGACCGCGTCCCGGGTGACCGACATGGTGTCGATCCCAAAGACTCTCGAGAAGAACATGTCGACATCGTCGGTGACCGTGACCTCCACCTGATAGTCGTTGAAGCGGCTGGCCGGATTGGCGGGATCAAGTGGCACATTGGAGACGACCACGTTCCCGGCCGGATATCCATTGTCGGCAGCCAACTGAAAGGCGAGCGATTCTGCGGCGGAGCCGCTGATCGTCGGAGTGACGTGCGGAAGGCGGGTAACAGCGGCCAGGGCAGCGGCATCGGCTGCGTTCTGTGCCCGGGAAGCGTTGAGATAGACCCAACCGAGGTCGACGGCGAATCCGACCATGCCGAAGAGCACCAGCGTCATGAGTGCAACCAGCGGCAGCACCGCACCACGATCGTCGTTTCTAGAAGCGACGAGGTTCAAGCCGCATCTCCGTTTCTTCAGTCAAGATCCGTTCGCCGCTTCCAAACAGGTTTGTGATCCACTTGTGTTTGTAATTGACCATCACGATCGCATGGTCGAGGTTCGCAACATCTGTCTGGCGGGACGCCGGTGGCCAACCGCTGTTGATCGGACTCGCAATCCATCCACCGGATCCGTCCGGGGTATAGCTCGAGCCGTTGCCCGCTTGATTCACGATCGAAATGGTGTCAATCTGCACCGCTGCCGCCTGCATGGTGGCCTGCGCAGCATCCAGTCCCCACTGATCGGCGCTGACGTGGTCACCCGCGGCGACGATGATTCTGGCCGCTTCCCGGCTCGCCGAGTTGGCCGTCAAACTGTCCTTGAAGAGCAGCCCGAATTCGAGCATCCCGATCACCAGCATCACGAGCAGCGGCGCGAGGATCGCGAATTCCACCATGGCTGCGCCGCGGTCGCTTCGATCACCAGTGAACTTCCCGTGTTTGTCTTGTGTCAGACGTCTCATACCCATTCCTGGACCTATCGGCAGCTCTACGAATCAGCTTCACCATTCGCCGATTTCTCGCCATGGGCCGCTGGACCCATGCCACGACGACTCACATCCAACTCCAAAAGCGATCGACGAAGCCTGCTTGCAGGACCTGCTTATGATCGACGTCGATGAAATGGCCGCTGCCTGACGGTCGCCCGATAGGCGCGGCGAGAACCACCAGGGCGATGCAATGTCGACGTTTGATTCACAGTTGAGCGAAATCCACCCCGGGACGCGAGCTGAGTGGCGCTCATGGCTCGAAGAGAACCACGCCACCCGCGGCGGCGTGTGGCTGATCTACTACCGAGCGTCGACCGGCAAGCGCCGGCTCAGCTGGGAAGATGCCGTGCGAGAGGCCCTGTGCTTCGGCTGGATCGACAGCAAAGTCAAGCCGATCGACGACGCTCGTTACAAACAGATCTTCACGCCCCGTAAACCTCGCAGCGTGTGGTCGAAGGTCAACAAGCTGCACGTCGCAGAACTCATCGACGCTGGCCTGATGACCGAGGCAGGTATACGCGCCGTCGAGGTCGCCAAAAAGAACGGTGCATGGTCACTGCTCGAGCCGGTCGACGCGCTCATCGCCCCTGCGGACCTGGAGTCCGCTCTCCAAAGCTCCGAGCGCGCGCGGGAGGCGTACGAAGCGCTCTCGAACTCCGCCAAGCGCTCTGTGCTCTACTCGCTGTACTCAGCCAAACGCGAACACACACGCGCGCAACGTCTGGCCAAAGCACTCGCCGACCTCGAAAGCGACGAATAAGGACGTTTGACGGCGGCTCGCTACGCAAGCACGAGGGAATCTCCGCCCAACCTGACGCCAAAGGGCTGACCCAAACTCACGCAATGAGGCTCAAACGCTTTGCGCATGCCACCCACCAACGGGCAAAGGGGCTCTAACACTCTCCGGATGCCACCGAAAAAGACTCATACTCGGTCCATGTGTGGTTTTCGAGAAACGCGTTCTCGTCTTCGGTCGATGGTTGGGCGTCGCCCCGGTCACTGTCCAGGACCTACTGACGGGCGTCGATCAACTCGGTGGCTCGCTCGACCGCGTCTCTGTTCACCTCGTATTTCGCCATCGGGTACCGGGAGAGGGACTTGAACCCTCACGGCCTTGCGGCCAACGGATTTTGAGTCCGCCGCGTCTGCCAATTCCGCCATCCCGGCAAGAGCGGCAATGTTAGCCGTGGACCGCTTCGGCCAGGCTCGACACGGTGCTCGCAAACATGTCGAGGTCGTCGGGATGCTCGAGAACGATGCGCACGATGGCGGAGCCCACGATTACGCCGTCAGCCAATGCACCTGCTTTTGCCGCCTGATCGGGTGTCGAGATGCCGACTCCCAGGACGATGGGAACCTGGCTCATCGAACGGACGAGGCGTATCAGTCCCTCAATGTGACCACTGCCATCGGCGCGCTCGCCGGTCACACCCATTTCCGCAACTCCGTAGATGAACGCCGGCTGTGACTCCGCGATTGCCCGGACCCTCTCCTCGGGAGTGGTAGGTGCGACGAAGAGCGCCAGGCCAACGCCGTGTTCAGAAGCTGAATTCGAAAACGGTTCGGATTCTTCGAATGGAAGGTCGGCGATGATCACGCCCGCAGCTCCTGCATCAGAAACTTGCTTCATGAAACCGTCAACACCCATCGTCAACACCGGATTGACGTATGTCATCACGATCACCGGTTTCCCGGTCGCTGCGACTACCTGGCGCACGAGATCGAGTCCGATAGACATCGTCATGCCACGTTCGCGAGACAGCTCTGAAGCCGCTTGGACCGTAGGTCCGTCCATGAGAGGATCGGCGTACGGAATACCGACTTCGAAAGCGTCGGCACCTGCCTCAGCCATTGCGACAAAACGTGCAACGCTGGTTTCTATCGTCGGAAGGCCTGCGGTGAGGAAGGGCATGAACACCGCACGGCCTTCGGCCCTTGCCGCTGCGAACGTTTCCTGAAGGTCGCTAGATCCCAAGCGCGGCCACCTGCTGAACATCTTTGTCTCCGCGTCCGGAGAGATTCAGCACCACGGTCTTACCTGCGAGCGAGTCGGCTTCGCGCACGATCCAGGCGAGGGCGTGGGCAGACTCGAGAGCCGGGATTATTCCTTCTCTCCTGCTGAGAAGCGCAAAGGCCTCGAGTGCCTCGGCATCTGTGGCTGTTTCATACCTGACAAGGCCGGCGTCCTTGAAATAGGCGTGCTCCGGGCCAACTCCCGGATAGTCGAGACCTGCTGACACCGAATGAGCTTCAAGAACCTGACCTTCGTCGTCCTGCAACATGTAGGTGTGCGAGCCATGCAGGACACCAGGGCTGCCAAGGGAGAGGGACGCTCCGTGGCTCGGGGTGTCAGTACCGAGGCCACCGGCCTCGATTCCAACGAGTTCAATGTCCGTTTCGATCAGAGGGAAAAAAGCTCCCATTGCGTTCGATCCGCCTCCCACGCATGCAACAACGACGTCCGGCAGCCCGTCGGCCATCTGCGAAAGCAGTTCCTCACCGATGACTTTCTGGAACTCGCGGACGATCAGCGGAAACGGATGCGGCCCGACGACCGATCCGATCATGTAGTGCGTGGTTTCAACTGTCGAGACCCAGTTCCTCATCGCCTCTGAGACCGCATCCTTGAGGGTTCCGGCTCCGGAACTCACGGGTACGACCCGGGTTCCCAAAAGCTCCATGCGATAGACGTTGAGCGCCTGACGCTCGATGTCCTTGGTTCCCATGAAAACATCGCATTCCAGATTCAGAAGTGAGGCCGCGGTCGCGCTCGCAACTCCATGTTGCCCTGCTCCGGTTTCGGCAATGATGCGGGGCTTGCCCATGCGCTTGGCAAGCAATCCGTGACCGATCGTATTGTTGATCTTGTGGGCACCCGTGTGGTTCAGATCTTCACGTTTCAAGAGAAGCCGAATGCCAAGATCTCTGGAAAGGTTGGCAGCCTCGAATATTGGGGTAGGACGCCCTACATAATCTGCCAGGAGGCTTCGGTATTCATGGACAAACGAAACATCCGCCCAGGCCTCGCGGAAGACCGTCTCGAGCTCGAGGAGCGCAGGCATGAGTGTCTCCGGGGCGAAACGGCCTCCGTAGTCGCCATACCGCCCTCGTTGATCGGGAAGGCTCGCCGTCACGTCCTGGTTTCCGATTCCCGTTGCTCCCATGGGCTCGTCTCCTTTGCCGCCCGGACGAAGGCTTCGATCAGATGCAGATCCTTCACGCCAGGCGCCGACTCTAGACCGCTCGAGGCATCCACTCCCCACGCCGCCGTTACCGAAAGAGCCTCACCGACATTTGAGGGCGAAAGACCACCTGCCAGGATCCAACGTTCGCCTGCCCAACGATGTTCGAGTTCGTCCCAATCGAGCTGATTCCCGGAGCCCGGTTCTACATTGTCCAGCATCGGTATCCAGGTGCGATCGTTGGTCGGTGAGAACCCGCCGGCCGGAGACATGGGCAGGATCACCTGCAGTCCCGAACGTGCGGCGGCGGCACCGACCTCCATCTGATGACGACCGTGTGGTTGAACGGCCAGCGCACCGGATGTCTCTACCCAGTCCATGACTTGATTCGCGTCGGCATCACGCGTCACTGCGACAGGAAGTGGTCCATTCGCCACGGCGATCAGTTCTCGTGCCACTTCCGGAGTCACCGAGCGGGGCGATCGTTCGTGCAGCACAAATCCGATTGCATCGGCCCCGGCGGATGCGGCAACCGACACAGCTCTCTCCGTGCGCAACCCGCATACTTTCACCCAGGTCATCCAGCCACCCCCGCCAGTTCGGCAACCAGCGCAGCGGGGTCCGCTGCTCTCACAAGCGCCTCTCCCACGAGGACCGCTCGATAGCCGGCAGCTTCCATCCGGCGTGCATCTTCACCGTTGTGGATTCCGGATTCGGCGACGGTCAGCAAATCCGCTGCCAGCGATGAGGCGACAGATTCGGCCGTCGTCAGATCGACTTCGAAGGTCGCGAGATTCCGGTTGTTCACCCCAACGAGTCTCGCACCGGCTTCCACAGCCCGGCGAGCCTCGGCAGAATCATGCACCTCCACGAGGGGCGTCATCCCGGTCTGTTCAGTCGTGTCGATCAAATCTTCCAAACGCTCCTGATCGAGGGCAGCGACGATGAGAAGGAGCGCATCAGCGCCTGCTACCCGGGCTTCATAAACCTGCTGGGGAGCAACGATGAAGTCCTTTCGGAGAATGGGAAGCTCAACCCGGCTGCGCACGAATCTGAGATCGTCAAGCGAGCCGCCGAAATGATCGGGCTCGGTGAGGACCGAGATGGCGGTCGCCCCCCCGGACGCGTACGCCATTGCTTGCCGGATGGGGTCGAGATCACCTGCGATGACGCCCGCGGATGGCGATTGCCGTTTGACCTCGGCGATGACGCCAAGGCCAGGGGCTCTCCAAAGTGCATTCATGATGTTGCGAGCAGGATCTGCGAATCCGGCTCGACGGCGCACCAGGGCGAGATCGAGCTTGTTCGCTCGAACGTGAGCTTCAGCTACCAGCTGGTCGAGCACGCTCAAGGGAGCTGCCGAACATGCTGAATCAGATTTGTGATCTGTGTCTCGGATAAGCCGCTGAACGCCGGCATCGCAGTACCCCTCCGTCCGGACACGATGACATCTCGCAAGGTCGCGTCATCCCAGGCTGCGACCCTCCCGCCAGACCCCAGCGCAGGTCCGCTACCACCCTCACCCTCAGATCCATGACACCGGGCGCACTGATTCGTATATATCGTCGGCCCATCAAGGGCGGTTTCGCCACCGCAGCCTGCCGCGAGAGCAGCCAGCAGGACGACTCCGGCGACGAGCGAGCTCTTGCCCTGGAATCCTGCGTCAACCATTTGCCACAGATACACGGGCTTCCACAGACGACTCACCCCAGGTCACCAGGACACGTTCGGCAACGTTTGCGGGCACCATCGCCAGCGCCACACTTCCCGAACCGTCGAGCTTTGCGGCCGACGAGCTGACCGCGCCGACGTCGTCACCTTGGACCTCTATCCGGGCTCCGGGCGGCGGCGCGTCAGGGTCGTCAATCTCGAGCAACACCAATCGCTTGTTCACCCGACCCCGCGAATCGATGCGCGCTACGAGCTCCTGACCCAGGTAGCAGCCTTTCGTGAACGACACGGCATCTGCGACAAGACCTGATTCCTGGGGAATCGTCCCTTCGTCCACATCCCGACCCATCTCAGGCTCGCCAGCCGCCACCCGTAGGGCCGTCCACTCGGCCTCGCTCAGTTCGTCGAGGCCCAGGGTATCTGGCGCCACGCCCGCAACGACCCACCGCTCTACTCCCCTCCACGGAATCCGTGCGACGACTTCGCCCACGCCGTCGGACGGTTTGGCACCGAGAACGTCGATGACCGGTCCCTCGTAAGGCTCAATGGTGCAATCCACCCGCATGTGGAATCGACGCAGATCCTCGAGAAGGTTTTTCGGGGAGTCGGTGAAGAGCCAGAACGCATCACCTCGTTTGATGAGCCACAGGAGAGAACGAAACTTGCCACGCGGGCCGAGCAAGAACGATCTAATCGCTTCGCTGCTTCCTACTCGCGCAACATCCTGGCTTATCAGCCCCTGGAGAAAGGAACCGGCCTCGGCGCCCTCAACGACAACTGCACTGGTGACATCTGTCACGTAACCCTCGACTGCTGCATCTGACGTGTCGGTCATTGGGAGGCCGCCCTGACCGCGCTCAGCGCGGCTGCTGCCTTGTTGAGGCATTCCTGATATTCGAGTGCGGGATCCGAATCGGCAACGATGCCGGCGCCCGCCTGTACCCAGGCCCGGTCGTCGGCGAGCACGACAGTCCGCAGGGCGATTGCCGTATCCATGCTTCCGGTGAAATCGATGTAACCGACTGCACCTGCGTACGGACCGCGAGCTACCGGCTCGATGTCATCGATGATCTCCATGGCACGCACCTTTGGCGCACCGCTGACTGTCCCATGAGGAAAGGTGGCCCGCAGCACCTCGACGGCGGTCTTGCCGGGGGTGAGCTTGCCCGACACACCTGAAACGATATGCATCACGTGCGAGTAGCGCTCGACAACCATCAGATCGTCGACTTCGACGGTCCCATACTCACAGACCCGCCCGAGGTCGTTACGGGCCAGATCAACCAGCATGACGTGTTCGGCACGCTCTTTTGGATCAGCCAGTAACTCGGATTCCAACCTCTGGTCTTCATCGCTTGAGGTACCCCGCGGGCGGGTTCCGGCAATCGGACGACTGTAAACGACGCCGTCGCGAACCCTGGACATGATCTCTGGGCTTGCCCCAACGATCGACATCGCGTCGTGATGTACGAAATACAAGAAAGGCGATGGGTTCAACAATCGTTGATGGCGATATACGGCAAACGGATCGCCCGTAAACGGCATTTCCAGACGAAGGCTCGCCACGACCTGGAACACATCTCCGGCCAGGATGTGGCTCTTGGCAACCCTGACGGCGTCCATGTACGCATCTCTGCTCAGGCTCGCATCGAGATCGGCGACGTCGGGCACGGACGTTTCGACCGATTGATGGACTGTATAAGTCTGGGATCCTCCAAGGCGTTCGATGTCGCGTTCGAGGTTGCTGACGGCATCGTCGTACTGCGCCTTTGGATTGCTGTCTTCCACGAACACGTTGCGAATCAGGGTCACAGTCTGAGTCCGCCGATCGAAAGCTGCCAGTGCACCAACGAACATCCATAGCGAAGTAGGGAGGCCACGGTCGTCAGGTGGTTGGTGCGGAAGATGTTCGACCAGCCGGACGGCATCGTATGCGAGCGCGCCCACAGCTCCCGAATGCAGCGGTGGTAGGCCAGGCCAATCAGGTGCGCTGTACCGATCGACCAGCGCCTCCAGAACCTCGAGAGCGTCGCCGGGCGGCACGTCGATGTCGGCCCCCTCGATCCATGATCGTCCGTCTCTGCTCAGCAAGGTGAAGTGGGGATCCCAACCCAGAAAAGACCATCGCCCCCACTCTTCGCCTCCTTCGGCGGATTCGAGCAGGAACCCGGTTTCTGTCCCGACCAGCTTCTCGTAGATCGTAACCGGGGTGTCGCGATCGGCAACGAGCGTGACGGTGATCGGAACAACTCCATAGCGTTCCGCATGTCGGGAGAACGTCTCGAGATCCGGAATGATGCGTGGGGCCATCCGGCAAGGTTACCGGCTATATCACCGTGAGCTCTTCGAGCCCAATGCGCTCCAGAAGCTGCGTGAACCAGGCAGAGAGCTCGGTGATTTGGCCGGTCACCATCAACACGCCGAACCCCGCAAGGGCCAGTCCCGAGGCGACCGTTATAGGAGTGAGATACTTCTTGATCCGATCGAACGAGACAAACAACTTCTTGGTGAAAATCGAAACGGCCAAAAACGGGACCCCTAAGCCAAGGGAGTACGACAGCAGCAGGACGATCCCTTCGCCCACCCGCCCATTGGCGCTCGCAATCGTGAGAATCGAGCCGAGGATCGGGCCGATGCAGGGAGTCCAGCCGAATCCGAAGGCGACGCCCATGAGCGGGGGTGCCATCGCCCCGAGCCGAGACGGACGCACCTCCATTCGCCGCTCGCGCAACACCGGCAAGAGGGCGCTCGGCGTCCATATCGCAGTGATCGCTATGAACATGCCGAACACGATGACGAGCCAGCCGGCCCAGCCGCCGATCTCGCTGAGTCGTGGATTGATCCAGCTTCCAAAAAGACTGGCACCCGCACCCAACAAGACGAACACGAGTGAAAATCCGGCAATGAACAGGAGCGTCGACCTGACAACACGGGCAGTGTCGGCTTCACCTTCTTTGAGATCAGCAACCGAAAAACCGGTCATGAGGCTCAAATATCCGGGCAGGAGTGGCAGGACGCACGGGGATATGAAGGAAAGAGCACCGAATCCGAACGCGACGATTACTGAAATGAGGCTGAGCCCCGCGATTTCCATACTGAAAGCTAACGCCTCAGGAACGCGGAATGTTCCGCCGATGCAATCCCTGGCGTTTGCGGTTTGACCAAACTCCTTGCTCTTGCTCGGCCCACTGGTACCCTCCAGGTTGCCCCGGCCCAAGCGCCGCTATCTACACGACCCCAAGGCGACTATGGACCGGAATGACCGGCGCATCCTGACGCTCATCATCATCGCTGGACTGTCACAATCGTTTGCAGGCAGTTTGTTGGTCGTGACGCTTCCGTTCTGGCGGGTGGCCTTCGGTTTGACTCCCGAAGAGGCGAGCGGCGCTCTCGCGCTCGTGCGAATCGGAGTTCTGATTGCCATCCTGTTCGGAATCGTTGGAGACCGTTTTGGTCGACGTGCACCACTCCTGGCCAGTCTGGTCATGCTGTTGATTGCCAACCTCGGCACTGCCTTCGCCGAGGACGTCACCGTGTTCCTGATTCTTCAGGCCATCGCCCGCGGCGCATCAACCGCCGTCGCAGGGCTTGGTGTGATCTACCTGACCGAAGAGCTTCACCATGGCCGGCGCGGCGTCGGCCTCGGGATTCTCGGTCTCGCGACCAGCGTTGCGGGCGGAGTCGCCTATTTGCTCGCTCCCATGTTCGATCTCGGCACGCAATACCAGTGGCTCTTCGCCCTGAGCGCACTCGGGCTTCTCACCCTGCCCGCACTGTTCAAGTTTCTCGACGAAAGTCGGGCATTCAACATCAACGCCGATCGGTTCAACTTCTCGGTCCTCGTCCGGTTCAAGCGTCGTCTGCTTCCTCTGGCTGTGGCGGGATTTCTCGGCGGATCGTTCACGGCCCTCACCACGTCGTTCGTGAACGATTTTCTCATCAACACGAGGAGATGGGGCTCGTTGCGAGCAGGGCTGGTCATCATCGGCGCCGGTGCGATCGGTTCGTTCGGCTTGCTGGTCGGCGGGAGGGTGGCCGACGTTGTAGGACGCAAACCAACAGCTGTAGCAGGAACCATGCTTGGCGTAGTTGGCGGAATCTCATTCTTCTTCACAAGTGGATGGTTGATTGCCGTCGGAATCATCGTGGCAAGCTTCGGAGCATCTATGTTCGTTCCAGCTTTTCAGACAATGCGGGCGGAACTGTTCCCAACTGACGTCCGCTCGAGTGCGGTCTCCGTTCTCATGGTCATGAGCGTCGTGGGGGCGATAACGAGCCTGGCGATCGGTCGTATTGCCATTGCTGAGATCGGTTTACCGCTCTACATCGGTCTCGTCGGCGCCGTGACGCTGTTGTCGATTCCTCTGCTGCTGATGGTGCCCGAAACCCGCGACACGATCATCGCGAAGCCTCCCCCAGGCGACGATGCCATGGGATCATCATCGCAGACCGAAGAACCATCAAGAGGACCAGAGACCACCAAACTCCGGCCAGCCCCCATCCCTGCGTCTGGACCGTCAACAACGTAGCGATCGTCGCACCAGAAGCGATCACCATGGTGCGGGCGAGGTACCCGAAATCTCCTGCTCCCATCACGAGGCCGTCCCAAACGAAGGCCAGCGCTCCAACGATCGCAACGGGCGCCATGATCAGGAGCGCCGTTCTGAGTTCATCGAGAGCCTCCGGGTCATTGAGAAAGACGCGGCCGAGGTACGGTCGCGTCACGACGATCACCGCCGCTGTCACCAATCCAGCCGCCAATCCGATCGCGATCAGCCTGTCCGATACCTGTCTTGCCGAACGTCCGTCGGCAGCGCCGATGTACTGTCCGACAAGAACCTGGCCCGCGACGGCCAGAGAGTCGGTGGCAAGGGCCAACAGAAAAAACACCTGCGTCGCTACCTGATGGGCAGCAAGCGCCGGCTCCGAGATACTCGCCGATACCCGGGTGGCCATGAAAAAGGTGAGTACCAGAGAGCCGGTTCTGACCAGAAAGTCACGGGAGACCTTCAGCAGGCGTCCGGAACCAACTAACCGCGGCGCTCCGAGCATGGAACGTCTCGCCATCATCACGAGAAAGAAGACGGCTCCCGTCGTTTGGGCGACAACCGATGCCCATGCCGCACCTGCGAGACCCATGTCCAGACCGAATATGAGAATCGGATCAAGCCCGGCGTTGATCAGATTGAAAACGAGGGCGATCCACAGTGGCGTAACCGTATCGGCGTGCCCGCGAAACACACCGTTGCCCAACGTGACCAGCAAGAGCGCCGGAATGGCCAACGCCCGTATGCGAAGATACGTGACCGCGGCTTCCTCAATCGACGCAACGCCGCCTGCCGCTCGAACGAGCTGGGGAGCACCGATTTCGACAACTGCGAGCGCAACGACACCACCGATCAGGGCCAGCGCCAATCCATTGCCGGCCAGTGCACGCGCCTCGTCGTGTCTTCCTCCCCCGATGTCCTGAGCTACCAGCGGCCCGACACCGTGCGCCAGAAAGTTGAACAAGAAGAATGCAACCGACAGCACGGCAGCCGCCACAGCCAACGAGGCAACCGCGTTCGTGCCGAGCCGACCAACGAACGCGGTATCGACAATGCTGACGAGAGGCTCGATCGCGAGTGTGCCGAGCGCTGGTATCGCGAGCCGTTTGATTCGGGCATCGCGCGATCGATCGAAGAACCCGTGCTTCATGCCGGTATCAAGCAGGTGCCGGTGTTTTGTCCTCGTACGGACAGAGATCAATCAACTTGCAGTCGTAACACGATGGCGCTTTGGCCGTACATACGTCGCGCCCGTACTGGATGACCCGCATCGAAACGCCGGCCCACTGCCTGCGTGGATACACGGCCATGAGGTCGAGCTCAATCTTCTCAGGATCCGTCGATGCCGTGAGGTCCCATCGCCTGGCCAGCCGTTTGACGTGCGTGTCAACGGCGATGGCTGGTTTGCCAAACGCTTCGGCGAGCACAACACTCGCCGTTTTCCGTCCGACACCTCGCAACTGCACGAGCTCCTCGAGGGTGTCGGGAACAACCCCATCGAAACGCTCGACCAGATCGGCCGCCATGCTCAAGATGGATTTCGTTTTTTGCCGGTAGAACCCTGTCGAATAGATCAACTGTTCCACCTCCTCCGGGTTGGCTGTTGCAAGGTCGTGAGCTGCTGGATACCTCGAGAACAGATCGGGCATGGCCCGGTTCACGTTCTCGTCAGTGGTCTGCGCCGACACGATCGTTGCGGTCAGCAGTTCGAACGGGTTTCGGTATTCGAGCGCGGTTCGAATCTGCGGATATCGAAGCTTGAGTCTGCGCAGGATGCTGCGTGCACGCCTGACCTGCTCCTCGTTCGGCTCCGGTACGTATGGCATCAGCGAGACCTTATCGCGCTAGACGTGATCGTGGTTTCGGCTTAGCGCGTCAGCGCTGATCCATACGCCCGACCATCCAGATGACGAACCGCAAGAAACCAAGCATCACCATGATGACGATCACGAGTGTGGCGGACAGTTGAAAGCTCGAGAGCAGGGGTGTTTTACATCCGGCGAGTCCCGATGGGCAGATGCCCATTCCATCACCACGGGAAGTGAGATCAAGAAGGATGTAGAGCGGAAAGGCAGCGACCAGCAGCACTCCCAAGATGGCTATTGCCGTCAGAACGCGTGTCGAAGAAGGCCGCATGGCGATCACATTACCGGGAACGCGAAAACCTCGTCAAACCTTCTGCAGGCGTCACTAACGTCGCCGGAGATCCACGTGGACTGCACCCGGCCCACTCATTCTGTGACGCACACCCACGCCCGGCCGCCCATCGTCATACAGAGACCATGGCCTTGATGGCAGGATGCGGGTCGTAACCCGAGAGAACGATGTCGTCGTATCGATAGTCAAAGATCGAAGCGACACCCGGCGTGAGCTCCAGAGTTGGAAGGTCGCGTGGCTCGCGCCCCAACTGCTCGTGCACTTGATCGAGATGATTGGTGTATATGTGGGCGTCGCCCATCGTATGTACGAATTCTCCCGGCACATATCCGGTCTGTTCGGCCACCATCTGCAAGAGCAGTGCGTAAGAAGCAATATTGAAAGGGACCCCGAGGAACAGGTCAGCGCTGCGTTGGTAAAGCTGGAGGCTGAGGCGCTCGCCATCCACGTAGAACTGAAACATCGTATGACATGGCGGGAGCGCCATCTCCGGGACATCGGCCACGTTCCAGGCTGACACGATGTGGCGACGGGAATGTGGTTGGGTGCGAATCTGTTCGATGACGTTGGCAATCTGGTCCACCGCTGCGCCATCAGGGGTCCGCCACGATCTCCATTGCACCCCGTATACGGGACCCAGATCTCCGGTCTCGGGATCAGCCCATTCGTCCCAAATCCGAACTCCGTGTTCCTGGAGGTAGCGCACGTTGCCATCACCCGCCAGGAACCAGAGGAGCTCGTGTATGAGGGCAGGTGTATGGATCTTTTTGGTCGTGACGAGAGGAAAGCCTTCGGCGAGGTCGTATCGGGTTTGGCGACCAAAAACACTGATGGTTCCGGTTCCCGTCCGATCACGTTGTGGCGTCCCGTTCTCGAGAACATCTCTGACGAGGTCGAGGTACTGGCGCATTACGCCCATCCTTTGTTCAGCTCATCCACGCTCTCGACGCCTACGGTTGTCGACCTCTCGGGGAAATGGCATGAGGTGTCGCGGCATGGTCACGAAGATGAGAACTACAGCGATGTGATTACTGTACCTCATCAATCAATCGCCTGCGGCATCGTGCAGGATTCTTGCCGCGGAACTCTGTCTGGACACAACATCGTCGAGCCCTCGTCCGGCTGGCTACGCCCCGGCGTCGCGGGATCGCAAGGGTATGCGTAGTACGAGTTCTCCGTCCTCGACGCTCCAGGCGGCGTCCCCAACCAGTTTGTAATCCAGAAAATCTGACTCGGCTTGTTTGACGAACTTCATCCGCTCCTCGCCTGCTACCGGCGGAAGAGGACGCGATCGCACGGCTTCTGCTCGATCCTGGAACCGTCGCAACATGGCGTCTACGTCGAAATCTGCCACTACCGGCTCCTCCTCTCTGTGGCCTTCTCGGATATCGATCTCCGCCTGGCGGGACCGATGATCCGCATTCGTACCGGGGACTGTATTAGCCAGAACCCGTCACTAGTAGCCTCGAAAGCCCATGCATCCCCTTGACACACGTCTCCTGATCGTCACCGGCAAGGGCGGTGTCGGGCGCTCGGCAGCGGCAGCAGCATTTGCTATTGCGGCTGCCCGCCGATCGAAGCGAGTGTTGGCAATAGCGATGACTGACGCCGCCGGCCTCGCTGTCCATCTGGGACGGTCGACGCTGAAGTACAGAGCAGCCCAGATCGCACCGAATCTCTCGGCTATGGCCATAGATCGCGCCCGGGCGCTCGACGAATATCTCAAGCTTCAGCTCGGAATTGGCGGCAGAGCACCCTTGCTTCCGGTCTCACGCGGTCTGGAAGCCATGGCGGAAACGGTCCCGGGCATCAGGGATGTGATAACGATCGGAAAAGTCCTGTTCGAAGTGCAGTCAAACGAGTGGGACATCGTGGTGGCCGACGGACCGGCAACCGGACAGATCATGAGCTACTTGCAGGCCCCCCGGACCGTGGCCGGACTCATCCCGGGAGGGCGGGCACGAAGGCAGGCTGACACGATGACCGAAACCCTCGCTGCTGCCGACACGGCACTCGCAATGGTGACACTGGCGGAGGAATTGCCCGTCACCGAGACACTGGAGGCGCTCTCGGAGCTCGGGCGAGAAAATCTCATTCAGCTAGCCGGGATCTGGGCGAACCGCCTGATCGAGCCACTCGGAGTCAGCGAGACGAGTCTCGAGCAAGTCACATCGGCTGCAGCACGAAACGCAGGACTCCTTCACCGGGGTCTCTACGAGAACCAGCGCCGGTGGCGGAAGCACCTGCCAGATCACAACCGACTTCCCTTCCTCTTCGGGGTCCACGATCCGTCGCGCGTAGCGTCGCTCCTCGCAGATGAGATCGTCGCGTGACTGAAATCGTATTGGTGGCTGGGGCGGGCGGCGTGGGCAAAACGACCATTTCGGCAGGCATTGGCGTCTGCGCTGCCAGGGCAGGCAAGAAAACTCTGGTACTCACCGTCGATCCTGCCAGAAGGCTGGCGACTGCGCTGGGACTCGAGAGCCTCGACAACATGCCCCATCCCAACCCGGAGCTCCCATTGCTCTGGGCCGCCATGCTCAATGCGTCCGCGTCGTGGGAAGCAATTGCTCACCGGCACGCTCCGCCGGATGTGGCCGACCGCCTCGTCACCAACCCATTCTTCGAGGCGGTCGCAACCCGTTTCCCGGCCGGAGCCGCATACGCCGCCGGAGAGGAAATGGCTGAAGAGGTCGAGTCGGGTCACTGGGATCTGGTCGTGGTCGACACGCCGCCATCGCACGGAGGTATCGAATTCCTGAACGCTCCGGCACAGATGAAATCGTTCGTCGGTGGAAGAATTCTTCGGATCCTCACAGGAGGACGGGTACCCGGGCGCAACACTCTCTTCGATCGGGCGGCCAAGCCGGCCCTCCGACTCATGGACACCGTGCTCGGAGGCGAGCTACTCGAAGACATCGGAGACTTCCTCTTTGATCTGAGGCACACCTACGAGGGCATCGCCCGACGGTCACAGTCGATCATCCACCACCTGGAACACGCCTCGATGGTGCTGGTGACAACCACTGATCCTGCACCATTGGCTGAAGCGGCCCGATTCGTCGACGAATCACCCGGCAATACCCGCATGCCCATCGTGACCTTCAACCGCTCGCTTCCGGAGTCATGGGTCGTTCCGACGGAACCGGTGAGCGATCCCAGGCTGGCCGAGAATCTCAAACGATGGGGAGCCGAAGCCGGATACCAGCGTGATGTTCGCGACAAATGGACCGAAGGCCACGCCGGTTCGATTGTGAATCTCGCCTGGCG
Source organism: Acidimicrobiia bacterium (assembly GCA_041567895.1). Classification (GTDB taxonomy): domain Bacteria; phylum Actinomycetota; class Acidimicrobiia; order Spongiisociales; family SHLN01; genus JABDOU01. Next base: position 59,134 of record JBFGAX010000003.1, on the reverse strand, counting down.
AGCTGCAACACCGAACGAGCTTCCCGCCCTCGAGTCACTGGCGCGACCCGTGTGGGCGGCGCTCGAGTCGGCCCGTTGACCCGCGACGGCCGGACCCGACGTCGATCGTCAAATCAACGCACGGGTGCCCAGTAGTTCTTTCAGTTCGGCATACAGAGCGCTCCTCGGCTCGACGGCGAATTCGTTGCCGAGCCGCAACACCTTGGGAACCGAACCGTCGCCTGTCATGTGAAGGAAGACGGGTGCCGTCCCGGGATGATTGGCCAACACCCCTTTGAGGTCGGCCACGAGGTTTTTCGAGAGTCGTGACGCAGCTACCTGTACCCGAACGACCGCTTCTTCTGATAGGTCGGGTTCGAACAATTCCTGGGCGACAACCTTGACAGAATCGCCCCGGTGATCGAGCCTCCCCCGCACCACCACAATGGCGTCGGCACGAATCACAGGCCCGATCTCTGCGACCATTTTCGGAAAACAGATCACTTCGACGGACCCCTCCAGGTCCTCCAGTTCGAAGAAGACCATCGGATCTCCCTTGCGGGTGTAGCGACGGGAAATGGCACCGACCACTCCGGACACCGAAACCTGATCGCCGTTCTTCATGTCGTCAAGTCCACCGAGCGAATGGCTGGCGTGCTTGCGCAATGACGCACCCACCCCCAGCAACGGATGGTCCGACACATACAGGCCAAGCATTTCCTTTTCAAAGGAGAGCCTCGTGCGCTTCTCCCACGTCTGATCGGGTACTTCGATCGCCTCGGTCTCAATGAGAGATTCGGCTCCCCCGAACAGGCTGAACTGACCCATCTCCTCTGCTCGTCGCCGCGACACGGTGGCGTCGAGGACCTGCTCATAAACCATCATGAGCCCGCGGCGCGAATAGCCCATTGCATCGAAGGCCCCGGCCTTGATGAGTGATTCCATTGTTCGCTTGTTGAGAACGGACAGGTCGACCCGGTCCACGAAATTCCGAAAGTCTTCAAACGGACCGGTTTCCCGTGCGTCGAGGATTGCTTGCACAACGGTCTCTCCGACATTGCGAATTGCCGATAGGCCAAACGGAACAGCACCGTCGCGAGCGACAAAATCCATCTCAGACCGGTTGACGCATGGAGCGAGCACCTCGACTCCCATCGTGCGGCACTCATTCAGATACACGGCCGTCCGGTCCTTATTGCTCTTGGTCGAGGTGAGCAGGGCCGCCATGTATTCGGCCGGATAATGGGCTTTGAGCCATGCCGTCTGATAGGCCACCAGACCATAGGCGGCCGCGTGAGATTTGTTGAACCCGTACCCGGCGAAGTGACCGATCAGCTCGAATATGCGTCGTGCGAGGGCTTCCGGGTGACCATTGGCGACGGCACCTTTTGTGAAGAGCTCTTCCTGCTCGGCCATGACCGACGGGATCTTCTTGCCCATCGCCTTCCTGAGCACATCTGCTTCGGCCATCGTGAATCCGGCGAGCACCTGAGCTACCTGCATCACCTGTTCCTGGTACACCATGATGCCGTAGGTGTCGCCAAGAATGGGTTCCAGTTCGGCGGACAGCGCGCCGAGTTCGGCATCGAGGAGAACTACTTCTTCACGTCCGTTCTTTCGATTGGCGTAGCTGTTGTGCATACCTGCGCCCAACGGTCCTGGTCGATAGAGCGAAACGAGGGCAACAATGTCTTCAAACCGATCGGGCCTGAGGTTCCGCATGAGGGACCGCATGGCGTTCCCCTCGAGCTGGAACACACCGATCGATTCGCCTCTTTGCAACATGTCGTACACCGCAGAATCGTCGAGCGGAATCGAGTCGATGTCGATCAGCTCGCCACTGCCTGCCTCGATCAGCTCGAGTGCTCGTTCGATTGTCGAGAGGTTGCGTAGCCCCAGAAAATCCATCTTGAGCAGGCCAAGCGCTTCCACCGCGTGCATCTCGTATTGCGTGACGACCTCGCCGTCTTCTCCCTTGCGCTGGATGGGCACGATTTCGGGAAGGGGTACCGGAGAGATCACGACGGCAGCCGCGTGAATCGAGTCCTGCCTGCGAAGCCCTTCAAGGCCCCGTGCGGTGTCAACGACCTGCTGGGCGTCAGGGTCAGCTGCCAGCAGATCTCTCAGCCCGGCAGCGGCCGTGAAGTGATCTTTGGTTGTTGCGTCGTCTTCGGGCAACGGCTCAACCAGGCATTGATCGAGGGTCGCGTCGACCCCCAGAATTGCCGGAGGCATCGCCTTTGCGACGCGATCCCCTACGCCGTAGGGAAATCCCAGAACCCTGGCGGCATCGCGCACAGCCTGTCGTCCCTTGATCGTGGAAAAGGTGATTATCTGTGCCACGTGATCGCTGCCATACCGCTCGGCGCAGTACTTGATCATGTCGCCGCGATATCGCTCATCGAAATCCATATCGATGTCAGGCATTTCCCGGCGGCCGGGATTGAGGAAACGCTCGAAGATGAGTCCGTATTCGAGGGGATCGAGCCCGGTGATACCAAGCGAGTACGCCACGATTGAGCCTGCCGCGCTTCCCCTCCCGGGGCCCACCCGGATCTTCTGCTCATTGGCATAGCGGATCAAGTCCCAAACGATCAGAAAATATGCCGGAAAGCCCATCTCCTCGATGACGGACAGCTCGTAGTTGATCCGCTCGAGCACTTCGTCGCCCAACGGATCACCGTATCGGGCTTTTGCCCCTTCCATGACGAGCGTCCGCAAGAAAGAGGCCTCGGTCGATCCTTCCGGCACCGGGAACGTCGGCAGCAAGATGTTTCCGAACTCGAGATCCACTCTCGCTCGTTCTGCAATCCACAGGGTGTTGTCGCAGGCGCCAGGGAATTTCTCAGACGGAAACAGCGTCCGCATCTCCTCGGCCGACTTCAGGTAGAAACCCTGACCGTTGAACTTGAATCGCCCTGGCTCGTCCCTGGTAGCACCGGTCTGGATACAAAGGAGGACATCGTGGGCGTCGGCTTCGTCGGCGAAGGTGTAGTGGGCGTCGTTCGCCGCGAGAAGGGGCGCCCCCGTCGCAGATGCAATCGAACGGAGATCGTTCATGATGCGATGCTGGGCATCGATCCCGTGGTCCTGAACTTCGATGAAAAAGTTGTCCTTGCCGAAGATGTCTTGATACTCGGCAGCGGCTGCGACGGCGGCGTCGTAGTCTCGTTCGATGCGAACGTTGCCCTCTTCCACCGATGCGTCGGGAGCGAGCAACTGGGCGACTTCTCCCCCCAGACAACCCGACATCGCGATGATGCCCTCACTGTGTTCGGCAAGCAGTTCCTTGTCCATCCGGGGCTTGTAGTAGTAGCCCTCGTGGAACGCGCGTGAAGCCAGGGTCAACAGATTCTGATAGCCGACCTGATTCTCGGCGAGAAGCGTCATGTGATACCGCACGTCCTCGCTTCGCGGGGGTCGATCAAAACGCGAACCTGGCGTCAGATATGCCTCTATACCGATGATGGGATTGACACCGACCTTCTTCGCCTCACGGTAGAAATCGACGACGCCGTATAGAACGCCGTGATCGGTCACGGCCACGGCAGGCTGGCCTAGTTCTGCAGCCCTGGCGACCACGTCGTTCACGCGGGCAGCACCATCGAGCATCGAGAACTCTGTATGAACATGGAGATGCGCGAAGGAGTCGCTCATGTGCTCCTCGAAGCAGCAGAATTACAACGGTGTCGTTCGATGCTAGATCAGCCGATCACTCCGTCCAAGCCTGAACCCAACTTCGCGAGACTTTCCCTTAGTTCGACGGGAAGTGGACTCGAGACGGCGTGCTCTGTGCCGTCCATATCATGGAAACGGAGGGTTTCGGCATGCAGCCAGACCCGCCCGGGGTCGATTCCATCCGGCCCCCGTCCACCATAGGCAATATCGCCGACGACGGGATGGTCGATCGATGCCATGTGGACTCTGATCTGGTGGGTGCGACCTGTTTCAAGCGTCACCCGCACCATGGTCAGATGCTCAGAAGGCCATCGTTCCATCCGCTCATAGTGCGTTCGGGCCGGACGGCCGGAGGCATCAACGGTGAAGATCGTCGGATGATTCCGGTCCCGCGCGAGAGGGGCGTCGATGGTGCCGGAGCCGAACTCGAAAAGGCCATGGCATAGGGCGCGATAGGTTCGGCCAACACGCCGTGCTGCCATCGCATCGGTGAGCATCTCGTATGCGTCTTGTGTTTTCGCTATCAACAGAGCACCTGATGTGTCCTTGTCGAGTCGATGGACGAGGCCCCACCTCTGCGGTGCCCCGACACCTTCGATGTGGGGCCATGCCGCCAACACTCCTGCTGCCAGGGTTGGGGCCGTGGTGCCGGAACCGGGATGGGTGACAAGTCCGGAAGGTTTGTCGATCACGGCTAGATCCCGGTCCTCGTACAGCACCGGGATGTCCATCGAGATCGGAACCAGGCCAGGAGGCGGTTCTGGAATCTCCACCCACAGCTGATCGCCTTGCTCGAGCCGGTCCGAGCGGCGCAGGGGCAACCCGTCGACGCGACCAACTCGTTGATCAGCAAAGAGGTTCGACACAACCGATCTCGTCAAACCGGCGAGTCGTGAAACAATGAGATCAGCCCGTTCACGTTGCAGTTCCGCGGTTACCTCAAACTGCTGTCGGGGCGTCATTGATCTCATGGTCGGGTGACTGAGGTTTCTCACCCGGAAGGAAGGACAGGAACAATGCGAGTACGACACCGACCGTTATGGCGGAATCAGCAATGTTGAATACCGGGATGAACCCGACATCGATGAAGTCGACCACCGAGCCGTCTGCCAGACCCTCGCCCCGCAAGAATCGATCGATCGCATTACCCATCGCACCACCGATGATGAGCGCGAACACGATCCATTCGCCCGGTCGTTCGGATCGACCGGCCGCCACCCACAGGAATATCGATATACCGACCGCCAGAAAGGCGATCACAGATCCCAACCCTACGAAACTAGAGAAGGCCGCGCCCGAGTTGAACGTCAACCTGAACGTGAGGAACCCCTCGATGACTTCAATGGGGCCGTCGACCAGGGCGCGCTGTGCCCAGGCCTTTGTCAGCTGATCCGCCACGACGATGACAATCGAGATGGCTGCAGTTGATATGCGTATCAGCGGCGGCTGGCGCACGATACGCACAGGGTCGCATACGGAAGCGCTTCGAGACGAGCTACGGGTATGGCATCGCCACAGCTTTCACAGATTCCGTACGCGTTCTGCTTGATCCGATCCTCGGCGTTCTTGACCTTTCTGAGCAGGTCTTCGGTGTTGGCGGCGATCGACAGCTCTTTTTCGTATTCGAAGGCCATGGTTCCACCCTCCACCGAGTCCGCAGACGGATTGCGCTCGGAAGCTGATTCCGATGCCTTGGCTTCCTCGCGGGCCTCGGCCAATTCCTTCAAGAGATGCTCGAGCCGGTCGCGCTCCTCAGCCAGCCGCTTCTCAAATTTGTTGACGGTCGATTTTGAAAGCTTTCGAGCCATTACGGAGTTCCTGACAGGTGGCGGGCCTGATGAGTTGGCGGGCAACTTAGCACGTCGGACCGGTAATCGGGCGAATACTCGTCCCGGGCTAGCCTTCAGGCCTCTCATGACAGGCTTCAACCGCATCCCTCCGACCGTTGATTTCCCCCGGCTCGACAGTCGGGTTCTCGACCTGTGGGATCGCCTCGACGCTTTCACCCGGTCTGTCGAGCAGCGGCCGAAAGACCATCTGTACACCTTTTACGACGGCCCCCCGTTCGCAAGCGGAAGCATGCATTACGGACACCTGCTGGCCGGGATCATCAAAGACATCATCCCTCGTTTCTGGACAATGCAGGGCTATCGGGTCGAACGGCGATTCGGATGGGACACCCACGGTCTTCCAGTCGAGATGGAAGTTGAGCGAGAACTGGGAATTTCAGGACCACGCCAAATCCACGAATTCGGCGTCGACAAGTTCAATGAGGCCTGCAGAGCACTGGTCAATGTGACGACCGAGGAGTGGGAAACGATCACACGGCGCATCGGGCGGTGGGTCGATTTCGAAAATGACTACAAAACCATGGACGTGGACTTCATGGAGACGGTGTGGTGGGTGTTCAAGCAACTGTGGGACAAAGACCTCGTGTACCGCGACTTCAAGGTTCTGCCTTATTCCTTCGGGGCCGCTACGCCCCTCTCGAACTTCGAGCTGAACCTTGGCGGCTATCGGGATGTAGTCGATCCATCGATAACTGTCAGGTTCAGAGTGCGAGCCGATCACGGGCCGCTTCGTGAGGGCGACTGGCTGCTCGCATGGACCACTACGCCCTGGACCATCCCGGCCAACCTGGCAATCACGGTCGGGCCGGACATCGAATACGGCGCCGTCGAGGTAGATGGTGAGCGCTATTGGGTGGCGACGAAGCTCGTGGAATCCGTCTTTGACGAGACCGTATCTCCGGTTGTGGTTGCAGCCGGAGCCGCACTCGTGGGAACTTCCTATGACCCGCCGTTCGATCAGTTCGCAGACGAGCGAGCGAACGGGGCGTTCGTGGTGATCCCGGGCGTCGACGTGACAACCGATGAAGGAACCGGTCTCGTACATTCGGCTCCCGCGTACGGTGAAGCGGACTTCGATGCTTTGCAGGCAGCAGGGATCACGGCGATCGTGGATCCGATCGATTGGGAAGCCCGATTTGACGGCTCGATCCGAGAGATCCAGGACATGAACGTGAAGGACGCGGATCCCGTCATCGTTGGACTCTTGAAGGAGCGCGGGGCACTCGTCAAGAACGAACGAACCGTTCACAGTTACCCGTTCTGCTATCGGACCGACACGCCCCTCATATACAAAGCCATACCAACCTGGTTTGTCGGCGTTGAGAGCTTCCGGGACCGGATGGTCGAGCTGAACGACCACATTCACTGGGTACCCGAGCACGTTGGTTCCAAGCGTTTCGGAAACTGGCTAGAAGGAGCCCGGGATTGGGCGATAAGCCGAAATCGATACTGGGGCTCATGCATTCCGGTGTGGGAATGTTCAGACTGCAATCATCAGGTTTGTGTCGGGAGCCGCGGCGAACTTCGTGATCTATCCGGCGTCTACCCCGACGATCTTCACAAACACATCGTCGACGAGATCACATTTCCGTGCCCGGACTGCGCGGACGGCACGATGGTGAGGGTTCCCGAGGTCCTGGACTGCTGGTTCGAGTCCGGTTCGATGCCCTATGCGCAACTGCACTACCCATTCGAGAATCGCGAACGTTTCGAGGCAGGATTTCCGGCGGATTTCATTGCGGAGGGACTCGACCAGACCCGCGGCTGGTTCTACACCCTGGTCGTGCTTGCGTCTGCGCTCTTCGATGATCTGCCGTTCAACAACGTGATCGTCAACGGCATGATCCTGGCCGAAGACGGACGCAAAATGTCGAAACGCTTGAAGAACTATCCCGATCCCGAAGACGTACTCGACTCGTTTGGAGCCGACGCCATCAGGGCGTATCTCATCGATTCTCCGGTGCTGCGCGCCGAACCATTCCGGTTTTCAGAAGACGGCGTGAAATCTGTTGTGCGAACAGTGCTGCTCCCCTTGTGGAACGCGTACTCGTTCTTTACCACCTATGCCGAAGCCGACGGAATAACCCAGGCCGATCTCGACGCCGCACCACCTCCATCGGAGCGCAGCGACCTCGACCGTTGGGTCCTTTCGACCCTGCAAACGCTCGTGTCCACTGTCGACGAAAAGATGAAGGGTTATTACCTCTATGAAGTCATCGGTCCCACCCTGCACTTCATAGACGATCTGACCAATTGGTATGTGCGTCGAAGCCGGCGTCGTTTCTGGAGAAGCCGCGCGGAAGATCCGGCGGACAAGTTGGCTGCGTTTGCAACGTTGTATGAAGTGCTTGTGACGTTTTCGAAAGTCCTGGCTCCCGTGCTTCCCTTCATCACCGAAGAGATCTACCAGGGGCTGGTAGCCGATCGAGATGAGTCGACTGAGCGCAGCATCCACCTCGCTCGCTTTCCGGAATACAACGCCACGCTCGTAGATCACCAACTCGAGTCTGACATGGCAACCGTCCGATCAGTCGTCACGCTCGCTCACTCTCTGCGAGCGCACGATGGAGTTGGCGTTCGTCAGCCGCTGGCGGCGCTCACGGTGATGGCCCGAGAACCCGCCATTCTCGCCGCCGCCCAACGCTTCTCCGAAATCGTCACGGATGAACTGAACGTCAAGACGATCGTGACTTCCGCAGACGACACCTGGGCGGTCCAAACCTCGGTAAGACCAGATTTCAAAGTTCTTGGTCCTCGTCTCGGGGGAGACGTTCAAAAGGTTGCGGCCGCTTTGAGCGACCTGACGGAGGGGGCCGTCGCCGACCTTGTCGCCGGGAGGACGGTCGAGGTGGCGGGATTCCCAATCTCACCTGACGACGTTGTCCTCACTCGCACCCCCCGCTCCGGAGTGCTCGTCGCCAGCGAGGGACCAATCAGTGTCGCTCTCGACACCAAGCTCACACCCGACCTCGTCGACGAGGGACGCGCTCGGGAGGTGATCAACCGGGTACAAAACGCTCGCCGTGAGGCCGACCTCCACGTCAGCGATCGGATTTCCCTGACGCTGCTCACCCGGTCTGCATCGCTTCGCGACGCAATCGGCAGACACACCGATCTCATTGCCGCCGAAGTTCTCGCGACGAGTATTGAGGTCAAAGACGCTCACCCCGACTCCGGATCCGCAATCGGCGAGGACTTGCTTGGCATCGATCTCGTCGTTGTCGCCCAGGTGGTGGACTCGCCCTAGAGAGCTCGAATCGAACCAGGCAGCCAGGACGGACGTGTACGGTCTGCGTCTGAGGCGTGGGTCTGGGGCGCGGGGATCGCCATATGGGTCCGATCTGGCTATCGACGAACCGGGTCAGCGAACTCCGCCACGATAGCCCCGGTGTCTTTCCCACGGCCGCAACCCCCGGGGTTGCTGAAGATAAACGGCGTTAGGAGATACTGCGTCTTCGACGCCGTCGAGGCCATCTTCACGCTCGTGTTCCATCTGCTCTTCGAGTGCCAGGAGCTCCTCGGTGTCAGGCTCGTCGATATTGTCGAGTTTCTTCTGATCGGCTCGTTCGAGAATGTCGGCAATCGAATGGGTTTCGAGATCGATCGACCCGACAATGCCCTCGAGTTCGCTGCTCGATGTTATGGCAAACGCTCTCACCCGTTCCTGGAGGTCACCGACCGCGGTTCTCAGCTGCACGAGACGCTGTGCCAGTTTGTGCTGCTCGGCTTCGCGCTGCGCTCTCAAGTCCCCGTACTCGTTTTCGAGCTTCGACCTGGCGTCTCTGGCGATCTCATCGGCCTCTCGCTTGACCCGCTCGGCCTCCTCGATCGACGACGTGAGCATTCGCTCGGACTCCTCGGAAGCCTGACGCCGGAGTGAGTCAGCTTCGGCTTGAGCCTGTTGCATCAGGTGGTTGACCTTCTCCTGGGCCTCGGCGATCATCTCCTGGGATGTTCTTTGGGCAGCGACAAACGTCCGCTTGATGGCCTCCTCGGCTTCATCCGTCGCCGAGAGTTCAGCTTCCAGTTCGGTAATGCGATCCATTTGCTGGCGGACCAGAGCTTCCTTGGCGCGCATGGTCTTGACGACGTCTTCGAGAAACTGCTCGATTTCGTACCGGTCGTAGCCGCGGAACACTTCCCGGAAGGTTTGCTGCTGGATTTCGATTGCTGTTAATTCCGCCATGGTTTGCCAGGTTAGTGAGAGAAACGGGTGCGGTCCAGAAGACGATTGTCCATAGCTCAGCAGACCACGAAGATAAGGACCTGCAGGAGGATGATGAGGACAATGGGGCTGAGGTCAATGGCTACGGCCGACGTCCTCAGAGGGGGGATCATTCGCCCAAGTGGACGCAGGGCAGGTCCGTAGATCCGTCGGAGCACGGTGTCCAACTTGCCGATCGGGTGACTGGAAGGCACCTGGAGCCACGAGAGCACGAGCATCACGAGCAGCCCATAGAAAGCGGCACGGACCACCAGACACAGAAGCTCGTTCATCGACGGCTAGCCCACATTGTTGATCAGCCCAGGTCGTCGACGGAGTAGAGCCCAAGATCTGCCAACCTTCGGCGTTCCTCGCGACTGAGGGTCACGCGCGGTGGAGACACGAGAATCACCCCGGTATTGATCTTGGTCATCGTCCCGTCGAGTGCATAGGTGATGCCGGAACAGAAGTCCACGAGCCGTCGCACCGTATCAGGTCCGGCGGAGCGAAGATCGAGGACCACCGGCAATCGATCACGAAGGTAATCGGCCATCCGTTTGGCGTCGTCGAATTCCTCGGCCACCAGTACCTCGGCGTGGGTATCCCGAACCGGTACGGCCCGCACCGTACCCGCATCCCCGAGGCGCGACTCTTCATCGATGGGTGGCTGGGACCAGCTGCGATTGAGCGGCGGGTCGATCCGCCTTCCCGGGACAGCCGAGGCGCCACTGTCGACACGGATGGTCCCGTTCACGGGCGCTGCCTCGAACACCGTTTCTCGCGGTTTCCCAACCTCGGTCGCCAATTCCTGCTCCTCGGTGAGACCGAGGTAATACATTGCTTTCCGCAGCATGGATGCCATGGTTTAGCCTTTCTAGTGCCTGTCAAAGATAGCCCGACCCGGGCGTACGATGGTGGCGCCGGCTCTGACTGCCAGGTGATAATCCTGGGACATTCCGGCGGACACCTCTTTCATCTGCGGCCATTCCGACGCCAGCGCGTCCCTGATCGCCACGAGTTCCTCGAAGTATTGCGATGGCTCATCCACGTTCGGCGGTATCGCCATGACGCCCTGCAGGTCGACTCCGAGGTCGATCATGACTGCAGCCTCGTTGCGAGCCGACTCGGGAGCCACCCCGGCCTTTTGATGTTCTCGTCCGATGTTGATTTCCAACAAGGCCGGTGGAGGCTTACCTGGACCTTTGACCCACGCCGAGGCGAGCGAAGCTCTATCCATCGAGTGGAGCAGCGAGACGATCGGGCGTACATGTCGAACCTTGTTGCTCTGTAGCGGACCCACGAAGTGCCAACGAATATCTCGGGGCAGACCGGGCTGCTTGGAGGTGAGTTCCTGTGCGCGGTTCTCTCCAAAATCGCGATGTCCGGCTTCGTAGAGCTCACGAATCTCATCAACCGTGCGGGCTTTGGTGACGACCACGATCGTGACGGCGTCCGGATCTCGCCCCGAGGCAACAGCTGACTCTTCAACGTGTTTTCTTACCAGCGCGAGGCTGTCGGTAGCTGTCATGGAAGCCACCCGATCGCCGCCTGGCGATGGCTCGTACCGTCAGCCCGATGGCTGTTCAGGTCACCGCTGCACATCGTGCAAACCGTCGCCGTCCATATCGACTCGACGCCGGCCTGCTCGAGTTGTTCGGCTGTGGCGGTCCAGAGATCGACGCTCGTGGTACCCCACGTCGTCAGCGACGGGGCGTTGATATTGGAAGATACCTCGGTGCCGACCTCATAACAGCACGGTCCGATAGAGGGTCCGATCGCAGCGCGCAGCGGAGCGTGGTCGCCTGCTCGCAGTGTGTCTACCGTTGCGGTCACGACGCCCGCGACCATTCCTCGCCAGCCGGCGTGGACCACGGCAACCGCATCCGCAGCTTCGAGGACGACGGGGACGCAATCGGCCGTTTTCACTGCGAGCGGGAGTGCGGTTTTGGTGGTTATGACAGCATCGCCCACACCGACATCTCCTGCGCCGAAGGCCTCGAGTACCGAGGCACCATGAACCTGATCTGCGGTGGCCCAGTCCACGCCGATGCCAAGTGAACTCGAGATGGCACGACGCGCCCCGGTGTCGGCGAACGGGTCTCCGTCGCCGCGATCGGTGAACGCCGCTCCGCGAAATCCCGGCGGCAGCAGCATCTATCCCTTGACGAACGCAGGGATCAGGTCGTCCTCTCCCGGGGCACTGATGCTGGTCGGAGTCGATCGAGCCGACCGTCGAGAAGAAGAATCGAATCCGGCGGCCACGACGGTTACGCGAATTTTGTCGCCGATGGTGTCGTCCACCACCGCGCCGAAGATCACGTTTGCTTCGTTGTCGCAACGTTCGGCGATGATCTGAGCGGCCTGGTTGACCTCGTGAAGGCTCATGTCTGAGGGTCCCGAGATCGACAGCAATACGCCCCGGCTGCCTTCCATCGAGGTTTCGAGCAAAGGGCTCTCAACCGCGCGATTGGCCGCCTTGATGGCCCGCTCTTCGCCTTCGGCCATACCAATGCCCATCACGGCAGATCCGGCGTCCTGCATCACGGTCTTGACGTCGGCGAAGTCGACGTTGATGAGGCCAGGCGTTGTGATCAGCTCGGTGATGCCCTGCACTCCCTGCAGCAGAACGTCGTCGGCCATCCTGAACGCATCGAGAATGGACGTCTTGTCGTCGGCGACGGTGAGCAGCTTTTCGTTTGGAATGATGATGAGCGTGTCGACCGAATCGCGGAGGGCTTGAATGCCTGCCTCCGCCTGCACCGACCGGCGTCGACCCTCGAACCCGAATGGGCGGGTGACGACGCCGACCGTCAATGCGCCGAGACTGCGCGCAATCTCTGCTACGACCGGGGCTCCACCGGTGCCGGTACCACCCCCCTCACCTGCGGTGATGAAGACCATATCGGCGCCCTGCAGTGCATCCTCGATGTCCTCCCGGTGGGCCTCGGCAGATGCGCGCCCGATCTCAGGGTTTGCTCCGGAACCCAACCCGCGCGTTATCTCGCGTCCGATGTCGAGCTTGATGTCAGCGTCGGACATCAACAGGGCTTGGGCGTCGGTGTTGACGGCAACGAACTCAACTCCGCGTAGTCCGGCATCGATCATGCGATTCACGGCATTCACGCCGCCTCCGCCAACCCCACACACTTTGATGACGGCGAGGTAGTTCTGCATATTGGTCATCTGGATTTCCTCCTCAGGACCATGCCATGGTACACACCGTGGTCGACCACGGTCCAGCAGCTTTTTTGGAAAACCTTAACCTTTATGTTGAAGGTTACACATGTGGCCCCGACGGACCCATCGCTACCCAGCCGGCGCCGGGGTTCCCGTCGTGTCCGCCGGCAGGCGAATCACCGGGCGTTCTGGAACGGACACGTCGAGGTGTTCGCCAGGCTGAACTTCGCTGCGCATGAGGGCGGCGACCGCGGCCTTGGTCGACAACTCGTCGGTGCTGCCGAAGATGGTTTCTATGCCTTCGTACCACGCAACGAGGCCGACGTCTGCGTACAAAACATCGGTTACCGTTCCCTCGAGCATGGTGACCAATTCGATCGCCTCGGCCGCAGATCCGGTCAGGTAGGTGTTGACCGGGGAACCTTGAACATGGAGACGGGTGAGTTCGGCTCCGGTGCTCTCACGCATGACCCGGCCGTCGTCACTCACGGTGAGCCCAGAGTCCAGAACAGCAACTTCTCTTCGTTCTGTGACTTTGACAACGAGCCGATCAGGAAACTGGCGATCGAGCTCGACGTCCTTGACCCAGGGGTCCAGGAGGATGCTTTCTTCACCCGCCTGCAGATCAGCCAGAAGCAAGGGTGTGCCCGCGACCAGCCCGGCGGTGTTGAGTCGCGACGGGATCGCAGCGTGTATCTGGCCCACGACATCGACATGGCGAATCGAAAACATGGGGGTGTTGATGGCCCATACCGCACCCATGACAACCATGATTCCGGACAGCACGAGCACAATCCGCCTGGCGACGATCCGCAACCTGGTCGATTCGACCTCACGACGACGCAGGGCGATTCTTGGATCCATCAGTCGAAGCGCCCTACAAACGAGATTTCCGGGACGAGCGTGATCCCGACCTCTTCTACTATCCGCGCCTGCACCTCGAGTACGAGTTCGTAAACATCCTGAGATCTTCCGTCGGGATCGGCCTCGATGAAGTTGGCGTGTTTGTGGGAAACCTGAGCTGTTCCGATCCTGAATCCTTTGAGTCCGACGCTCTCGATGAGGCGGCCTGCCGAGTCCCCCGGCGGGTTGGTGAAGACGCTGCCGGCGTTGAAGGTGCCTCCCGGCTGGTGTTCGCGTCGCCATGAGCTGACCTCGCGCATCGCAGCGGACGCATCGGCGGGGTCCACCGGGGCGGAAGCGAAGGTCGCCGTCACTACGACATCAGAGGGCTTGAGCGACGATGATCTATAAGAGAAGTCGAGGCTTTCCGAAGTTTCTGTGCGCATGGTGCCGGAACCCAGATCGAACACCTGAGCATCAATCAGCCAGGCCGACGTCTCGCTGCCGTGTCCCCCGGCGTTCATCCTCACGGCTCCCCCCACCGACCCCGGGATCCCGACATACCACTCGAGCCCTCCTCGACCGGCCTTCACCGCTTCGCGGGCAAGGACGGGCAGCGGCGTTGCTCCCCCGGCCATCACGCTCTGTCCTTCGAACGAGACTCCCGAGAACGGAGGGCCGAGCATCACGACCAGCCCATCGACGCCCGCATCGCTGACCACCAAATTGGAGCCCCGACCGAGCACAAAGACGGGAATCGGTTCGACTTTGAGAAAGCTCGAGATACGTTCCAGATCATCGATTGATCCGACCTCCGCCAGCCACCGGGCGGGGCCTCCGATTCGGTACGTGGTAAAAGGAGCCAGCGGTTGGTTTGCTTTCGCGACGTCCTGCCACATCATCTTCGTCCGTCGTTCACGAGAGGAGCGCGAGCAGCTCATCAGGAAGTTGCGTGATATCGCCCGCGCCGAGCGTCAACACCCTGTCGCCGGGCTCGAGCAGGTCCGCAACCGTTCGTGCGAGCCCTGCTCTTGATGGCTCATACACGACCGGCTTGCCTGCCACTTCGGCGGACCGGACAACGGACGCCCCGGAAACACCCGGTATCGGAAGCTCGTGAGCGGCATATACGTCCGTGATAACAATGACGTCGGCCGCCGTGAGGGCATCTCCGAGACCAGCAGCATGTTCTGCGGTGCGTGTGTACCTGTGGGGTTGGAACACCACCACGAGACGTTTCGGATGACCTGATCGCGCAGCCCTTATCGTCGCCGCGATTTCGGTTGGATGGTGGGCATAGTCATCGATCAGTTCAACTTCTCTGATCGATCCGCGATGTTCGTATCTTCTGTGTACCCCGGCGAATGAGCCAAACCCCTCGGCGATCTCTTCAGCATCAAATCCCAGCTCAGAGAGCAATGCCATGACGCCGGTGGCATTCAACGCCATATGAAGTCCAGGTTTCGGGATACGAACTGTCACCAGCTCCCCCGAGGGTCGACGCACGCCGAACTCGGTACCGCGGGAGTCGCCCGATAGCTCACCGACATGCCAATCGGCCTGAGGCGACTGGCCGTAGGTGATGGCATCGCGACGCACTTGCGCCGCCCCCTCGTCGTCGGCACATACGACAACCGGCCCGTCCACCCTCGCTGCGACATCCTGAAATGCGGATAGGACATGCGATCCCTGTTCGTAAAAATCGAGGTGATCGGCCTCGACGTTCGTCACGAGCAACGATTTGAGATTGAGCCGCAAGAACGTTCCAAAAGCTTCGTCCGCTTCCAAGACGAACACACCAGGATCACCAAGGTGGGCGTTGGTGGCCAGATCTGTGAGCTGTCCACCGACCATGTAGCTCGGGTCGTGTCCCATGGCTCTGAGGGCCGCAACCGCAAGCGCCGAGCTCGAAGTTTTGCCGTGGGTGCCTGAAATTCCAATTGCCGGCATCGCCCGGGTCATCGCATCGAGCAGGTCGGGGCGAGCCCAGATCTCGACCCCGGCCAGCGTCGCCGATCGGACCTCAGGATCACTGGCGGGGACCGCCGAAGATGTGACGAGAACATCCCACTCGGATGCCCGATCAGGCTGATGACCCGACCACATGTCGATGCCTAGATCCAGAAGCGGTGCCGAGTGAGGTCCCAGGCGAAGGTCAGAACCGGTGACGCGAAACCCTTGTTGGGTCAGGATCTTGGCGAGACCACTCATGCCCGCACCTGCTATGCCGACCATATGAATGCGGCTGCCGGGAACCAGCACAAATTCCGCATCCAGGCTTTTCGATTGTGCCATGAATCCTGCCGCCTCGAGAAATTTGTCAGCCACGAGCCGCCTCTTCCAGGACGATCATTGCTACCTGGTCGGCAGCATCCCTGACGGCGACCGTTCCTGCCGCTCGTGCAATCCGCGAGAGGCTATCGGGATCGCCAAGGAGATCGGCGACCATCCCTGGCAATCGGTCGAGTTCATCCTGGCTCAATGCGATACCTCCACCGGCCTCGACAAGGACGCTCGCGTTCTCTGCCTGGTGGGAGGCCGAGCCGAACGAGTAGGGAACCAGAATTGCCGGTGACGACGTGGCCGCGAGCTCAGACACAGTCAAAGCGCCGGCCCTGCTGATGACGAGATCCGAGGCTGCGTAGAAGTAGGCCATTTCATCCTCGAAACCGACAATATGGTGTTGGACCAGAGGATTCGATACCGGGTTGAGGTCGCTTCGGGTACCGGTGACGTGCACTACCGCAATCGGGTCGTGCGACCACGCCGATACGAGCGCAACGACAGCTTCATTGAGTATCTGTGCTCCCTGAGAGCCTCCGGTGATCCCGACGACCATCGGGCCAGGTTCGATGCCATAGCGCAACCGTGCATCCTGGCGATCGACCTCGACGAGGACCTCGGGTCGCAGCGGGTTACCCACCACCTGGCCCCTGCGCAGGTCTTCCGTTGCGCTTTGAAAAGCTACGAGCACTCGACGAGCGAACGGAGCTGCCAACCGATTTGCCGTGCCTGCTTTGGCGTTTTGCTCGTGCACCACAAGGGGTATGCGGCTCCAGCAGGCGGCGACAGCGGCGGGACCTGTGATGTATCCGCCCATCGCGAGAATGGCATCGACGGCTTCGCTTCGGATGACATCGCGTAGCCTGCGCGCTGCTTTGGCTACGTCGACCATGGCTTCGACGTTTCCTTTCCAGTCCCGGGTGAACCCCCGGGTTGGAACCGAAAAGATCGGGTATCCGGCGTCGGGCACAACAGTCGCTTCGAGCCGATTGCCTCCGAAGAACAGTACGTGATGACCGCCGGCACGCAGGACATCGGCAACTGCCAAAGCCGGAAACAGATGTCCACCGGTTCCGGCGGCAGCGATCGCGATCACCATAGGAGAAGTCAAGAGTCAGAGCGGGCGATATTCATCAATACGCCGGTCGCGGCAAGCGACACGATGAGGGCGGAACCACCTGATGACACGAATGGCAATGAGATACCCGTAATCGGCAAAGCCCCCGTGACTGCACCGATGTTGATGATGGCCTGACCTCCGATCCATGCAACGATGCCAACCGCCAGGCAGCGGCCGAACAAATCTTTCGCCCGTATCGCAATGACGATGCCGCCGACCGTGAACGTTGCGAACAGCAGGATGACCCCGAGTGCGCCGATCAGCCCCATCTCCTCGCCGATGATGGCAAAAATGAAGTCGGTGTGAGCTTCCGGCAGATAGGCCCACCTCGCCCGGCTCTCACCAAGTCCGATGCCAAACCATCCGCCGGTTCCGAGCGCGTACATCGCCTGCACCGGTTGGTATCCGTCGCCGGTCGCGTCGGCGAACGGGTCCACGAACGCCATGATGCGATCGAATTGATAGGAGAACCGCCAAACAGAGATCAGTACGACGAGAGATCCAGCAGCAATCAACCCACCCACATACCGAAGAGGGGCTCCGCTCACGAGGAGGACCGCAAGGGCTGCGAAGGAAAGCATCATCGCGGTGCCGAGATCAGGCTGGGTCAAGAGCAACAATCCGGAAATCCCGACCGAGGCGATGACCGGACCAAAGAAATGTCGATAGTCGTTAGCGCGGTCGCCTTTGCGAATCATGACCGCTGACAAGAACACGATCACCGCGAACTTGGAAAACTCAGACGGTTGAATGGTCACGGGGCCTATCGCCAACCACCGCCGCGAGCCGCCGCCGACTATTCCCACGAGCAGCACCGCGACCAGCCCGATCAGCGATACGGCCAAAATCGGAATTGCCCAACGTTGATACAACCGATAGGGAACTCTCGCGGTAACGACGAGTGCGATCAGACCGGCCCCCAACCACATCGTCTGTCGTCGAAAGTAATAGAGACTGTCGCCGAAACGCTCGAGCGCTTCGACGCTGCTTGCCGACAACAAGGCTCCGAGTCCGATCAGCAACAGCAGTGCCACGGGAGCGAGGAGCAGAGCGAGTGATCGCCTGCGCGTCAAAACGTCATGGTCCGCCGCGATCTGCTCGGCACGTTTGCGCGTTATCGATGTGACCGTCATGGTTGCTCCTGCCTGGAGTCGTTGGACCGACCCGCCAAATCGCGCACCTCACGGGCAAAGTCTTCGCCACGAACCTGGTAATTCTCGTACATATCGAAGCTCGTGCAGCCCGGTGCCAGCAAAACGGTATCCCCGGGGCGCGCCAGATCGGCGGCTTTCCGCACGGCATCTCGCATGTCATGTGCAGCTATCGCCTCGATGCGGGACCGGGCGGCGATACCAAGCAATTCATCCGCAGCTTCGCCAATGGCAACGACTGCCTGCGGTTTGGCGTCCACCAGCGGCGTGAGATCGAGGTTTTTATTTCTTCCTCCCGCGATGACGACCGCACCCGGATATGCAAGCACGGACATGGAAGCGGCATGGGGGTTGGTGGCCTTTGAATCATTGACATACGCAACGCCGTCGAGGACTTCAACGAGTTGGCGACGGTGAGGTCCGGTCTCGAACCCCTCAATCCAGGTTTGGGTCGGTTCCGGTTTGATCGTGAAGTGTGACGCCGCACGAATTGCCGCAACCAGATCTAGCGAGAACGCAGCATCCAGGGCCTCCGGGAGTTCAATCGTCGAGCCGTCAACCTGCACGAGTGCCGCCGCTTCAACGAGCTCGACGGTCGCCGCAGTGAAGGCCACCAGCTCACGAACAACCGGGTCGTTTTTATTTGCAATGCAGATGTCATCGATTGTCTGGTTCTCCGTTATGCGACCCTTGGCGGCTGCATAAGCCTCAAAGGATCCATGCCAATCGAGATGATCAGGAGCCACATTGAGTATCACCGCTATATCAGGACGGAACGAACGGATGGCGTGCAGCTGAAAGCTCGAAACCTCAACCACGAGAACGTCCCGCGGCTGGTCGGCTACGTCGCTCAGCGCCAACCCTATGTTGCCGCACGCGACCGCATCGACGCCGTTCGCGGACAGGATGCCGGCCGTCGCTCCCGTCACGGTCGTCTTTCCGTTCGTTCCGGTGACAGCGATGATGGGAGTCGTGGTGTGCCTGAAGCCATACTCGATTTCAGAAATAGCTCCAACAGCATCACGACCGATCTCGGACCAGGGCGGTATACCGGGGCTGATCACGTATTCGTCAAACCCAGAAAGGAAAGCCGAATCCCAATCAGGGCCGACCGTCGCATAGCCCGACTCGGCCGCACGCTCCAGGGAATCCGGCGAGCTGTCGAACACGGTGACGGGGGTCCCCAGCCTGGTTGCCAGGCCCGCAGCCGCCATACCGCTGACGCCTGCACCAACGACCAGCAAACTCACTGAAGACCCTCATTGGCAACAAAATCGCCGTAGAAGATGCCGAGTCCGATGGCGACGCCGATCCCGGCCAGAATCCAAAACCGAATGATCACGGTGGTTTCTGGCCATCCTTTCAGCTCAAAGTGATGATGGATGGGCGCCATGCGAAATATGCGCGTTCCAAACCATCGGAAGGAGACGATCTGCAGCACGACGGAGCTGGCTTCCAATACGTAAAGTCCGCCGAGTATCACTACCAGCAGATGGGTGTTTGTGAGCAGCGCCAACGCGGCTATCGCGCCTCCAAGAGCGTTTGATCCGACGTCTCCCATGAAGACCTCGGCCGGGGCGGCGTTGTACCAGAGAAACGCCAGCGTGGCTCCGAGGACAGCAGCGGCGAAGATTCCGAGATCGAGCGCGCCCGACACGCCGTAGAAATCCTCGTGACGGAACTGCCAGAATCCCACGATCACGAACGCGCCGAGCACGAGGGACCCGGATCCCGCCACGAGCCCGTCCAACCCATCGGTGAAGTTGACCGCGTTGGCCATGGCCACCAGGAGCAGGAGCACCCAGATCACATAGAACCAGCCGAGGTCGAATCCGAGCGTTCTGGTGAAGGAGATCTCGGTTGGGATTCCTGCCGTGACCGCTCCCGCTGCGAAGACACCCGAGATGAGAAGCTGACCAAGAAACTTCCAGCGTTTGGATAGCCCCAGGTTGCGACTCTGGCTCACCTTCTGATAGTCGTCGACGAAGCCGATCAGGCCCATGCCCAGGAACGCCCAGACAGCCAGCAGACCTTCCGGCGAAAAGACCCTGGTCTCGAATGTGAACCCTTCTCCGGGCACCCAAATCCTCAGGTGGGCGACGAGGTATCCGATCACGGCGGCGAGGATGATCACGAGGCCACCCATCGTTGGTGTGCCGTGTTTGTGAGCATGACCCTCGACGTCTTCCTGGATGAACTGGCCGATGCCTCGTTCGCGCAGTCGGCGGATGGTGAGCGGCATCAATCCGAAGCCCACCGTGGAGGCGATGACCGCTGCAATGAGCAGGCCGATCACGTGCGGGCCTCCTCCAGGTCCGCAATGAGTACTGCGGCAAGACGTTCGAGTCCGGCGGCGCGACTCGCCTTTATCAATACGATGTCGTCTGATGCGATGATTTCTCGCACCCCGGCTACCGCATCCTCGATCGTCTCGAACGTGATATCGGGCCGGTATCCACGATCCGCACCTATGCCGACGATCTTGAATCCAAGTGATCGCGCCAGGTCTCCGATTGCAACGTGGTCAGACGCTTCACGGTCACCCAGTTCCTCCATGGCTCCGAGTATCGCCACCGGCCGCCCTCCCATGGCGGCGACCGTTTCCAGCGCCGAAGCCATGCTTTGGGGATTGGCGTTGTAGCTGTCGTTGACGACGGTGTATCGACCGGGATGAACCTCCATTCTCCACGGCGACAGAGCTGCCCGCTGAAGGCGTTCGGCAATGATCGGATCATCAACGCCACAGAGGTGACCAGCCGCGATGGCGGCTGCCGCATTGTGGGCGTTGTGCAAGCCGGATACTCCGAGATGAACCGGAAACGATCCTGTTGGGGTCACCATGCGGAACGCGACACGGCCGATCTCGTCGAGGCGAACATCCGTTGCCCAATAATCGGCTCCGTTCGGAGAGGATGTCTCACTTCCAAACGTGACGACGTCTCGCCCCGCTGCCATGCCGATGAGCTCGGTATCGCCGGCCGGCAAAATGAGCGGACCGATCGTACCGATTGCCAGTTCGAACTTTGCGCTCCGCACATCGGATTCGCTTTTGAGAAACTCCGAGTGCGCGACACCGATGGTCGTGATGATTGCCATTGTCGGCTCGATGACGTCGACCAGATTCTCAATGTGACCCCGTCCCCTGCTACCGACTTCAATCACGAGATATGCGGCCGAGTCCGGCGTCCCGAGGATCGTCAACGGCACACCGATCTCGTTGTTGAAAGACCTGGGCGAGGCATGAGCATCCGGCCCGAGAACCGAGCTCACAAGGTCTTTTGTCGAGGTCTTGCCCGAACTGCCCGTTATCCCTATCACAGGTATGTCGAGCTCGATGCGTCTTGCCGATGCCAACTTCGAAAGAGCCTCGAGGGTGTCGTCCACAACGATCTCTTTCGGCGATCCGCTGTCCTTTTCGACGATGACGGCACCAACGCCTCGCCGCAGGACTTCGCCCACGAAGTCATGTCCGTCGTGCACGTCACCTCTGATCGCCACGAACAGAGTTTCGGAATCGACAGGCTGACGAGAGTCCGTTGAGACGGACGTGATGACGCCCGCCGACCGGGCCAAACCTCCGACGATGCCTGCAACGTGATCCACGGTCCATCTCATGATGTGGCATCACCACCGGTAGGAGAATCATGGGGAGAGACGGAAGCACGTGCATGATCAGACCGCCACGCGGCAAGTTCCTCGGCCGTGACCTCTCGATCGTCAAACGGCACGGTTTCGCTTGCGAACTCCTGGCCGCTTTCGTGTCCTTTTCCGAGCACCAGCACAATGTCATCCGCACTGCTCTGCTCGATCGCCCACCTGATTGCGGCTCGTCGATCAGGTTCGACGTGGAACTGTGAGCTTTCTGGTACGCCACCGATCACCTCACTGATGATGTCCTCCGGTCGCTCGCTACGAGGATTGTCTGAGGTGATGACTGCAACGTCGGCGGTCGCTGCTGCTCTCCCCATCAGAGGCCTCTTCGCCGTGTCTCGATCTCCGGCTGCTCCAACCACGGCTACGACCTTGCCATCGGTGAGATGGGCCGCTGACGCTATGGCCTGCCTGACTCCGTCCGGCGTGTGGGCGTAATCGACAAACACGTGCCGCCCATACGGGTCAGGGATCTTCTCGAATCTTCCCGGGATCGTTGGCATGTTTTCCAGACCGGCGACAATTGCATCGATACCAAAGCCGAGTTCGAGGCTGATGGCTGCCGCGATGACCGCATTTGTGACGTTGAATCGGCCACCCATGGGTAACCGCACTGGATGCGAACCACCGGGGATGTTCAAGGTGAAGCCAGAATGGCCGGGTCGTTCTTCATGATCGGACGCAAACACGTCGACTCCTACTCGTAAAGCGTGTAGATCTGAGGATTCCAAAAGTCTTGCGCCCCACGCGTCGTCGACGTTGATCACAGCACGTTCGCTGAACGTGGCATCGAAGAGGGTTGCTTTTGCTCGAAAGTACGCATCCATGTCACCGTGGAAATCCAGATGATCCTGGCTCAGGCCCGTGAAGGCCACGATCGAAAACCTGGTCCCGTCAACCCTATGCAACGTCATGGCATGCGAGGAAACCTCTGTCGCCACCACGGTGACGCCGTTGTCGACCATACGCCGCAGGAGACGTTGGAAATCGCTCGCCTCGGGTGTCGTGCGACCAGAGTCGATAGGTGTCTCACCCATTCGACCACCGACCGTTCCGATGACACCAGCGACTCCATCGGCGGCATCGACAATCGCTCCAACCATGTGGGTGACGGTGGTCTTTCCGTTGGTGCCGGTGACTCCGACAACGCTCAAACTGCGACTCGGGTGTCCGTGCACGGCACTGGCGGCAGGTCCCAGGGCCTTGCGGCTATCACCGACGATCAGCACCGGAACCGTCGATGATGCCGGTGCACGTTCGACGCAAACGGCTGAAGCTCCACGTGCAATGGCCGCATCGACATATGCGTGCCCGTCGACCTGCAGTCCCCTGATAGCGACGAACAGCGACCCGGGAGCTGTAGATCTGGAATCGTGGGTGACATCGGTTAGCAGGACACCGGGGTCTCCGACCAGGTTGGCATCGAGGTCGTTCGCCAACTCTCCGGCCGTGAGACCGGCATTCATTGCGTGGCGCCGATACCGAGCCGATGGAAAGAGAACTGCATGATGTCAGCAAATACCGGAGCGGCTACCTCGCCTCCTGTCGGGTTCTCCGGCGCCTGCGGGGAATCGACAAAGACGCCGACCGCCAGGCGGGCATCGGCGATCGGACCGATGCCGATGAAGCTGGCCATCACGTCATCGCCGTACTCGCCGAGGGACGTGTCAAAAATACGGGTAGTGCCGGTCTTGCCTCCGACCGCATAGCCCGGGATCGCGGCGGCTTTCCCCGTCCCTTCGGCCACCACACGAGCCAACATCGACCGCATCGTCTCGGCTGTCGCAGCCGTGACCACATCCACAGGTTCGGACGATGGTGCATCCCGTATCAACGAAGGAGTGAGTCTCACCCCATCGTTGGCAATGGTTGCAAAGACCGCCGTCATCTGAAGTGGCGTGACAGAAACCCGGTAACCGATCGAGGTGGATGCTCCACACGATTCACACCATTCGGATACAGGCCTGACGACACCCCGTGACTCTCCTGGAAACACGAGACCGGTCGGGAATCCCAGACCGAAACGACGCAGGTACCCCTCGAGACGCTCATCCCCGAGCTTTTCCCATATGTGAATGGTTCCCACGTTCGAGGAACGCGTCACGATGTCGCTCGTGCTCAGCACCCAAGTTTCGTGCGGCTTGTAGTCCCGGTATTCACGGTCGACGACGGTCATTCGATCTTCAACGACGAACTCCGTGTCGGGCGACACGACGCCCTCTTCGATTGCTGCTGAGATCGTTATCAGCTTTTGGGTCGAACCGGGCTCGTAGGTATCGGTGACCGCGCGATTTCGACGATGTTCAGCGTCGGTGGCGTCAATCGATCTCGGATCAAAGGTCGGTGCACTCGCCATCGCCAGAATCTCAAACGTTTCGGTGTCGAGGACAACCGCGGTCACTGCCTTCGCACCTGTTTCGGTCAGCGCTTGTGTCACTCGCTGCTCGACGAAGAATTGGATCTCACTATCGAGAGAGGTGACGACATCCTGGCCGGGAACCGCCTCGGTTCTCTTGAAATCGGCTTGCGGGATGATTTTGCCGTCCCGCGCTCGCTCGAATTCCAACATGCCGGGTGTGCCGCGCAACGTTTCCTCGTACGTGAGCTCGAGACCTTCGAGACCTTCGTTGTCCATACCGACAAAACCGAGTACTTGAGCCGCCAGGGGCCCGGCGGGATATGCCCTGGCAGCCTCGCTCAGCACGTATACCCCGGGGATCCGCTGGTCGGTGCCCGGAAGCTTGAGATTCATCACAGTGCTAGCAACGTTCGGATCGACCTTCCGTGCAAGGTAGACAAAACTGGATTCCCTGCTGAGATCTTCGACCAACTCACCGCGCGGGATCCCGAGAACTGCCGAAAGCACTCCGGCAACAGCTCCCGCATCCGGTATCTCGCTCGGATTGGCATAGATGGTTGACGCATCGACTGTGACAGCGAGTTCCCTGCCGTTGCGATCCAGAATTGCACCCCGATCAGCAGCGAGTTCGACCTGCCGAAATCTCTGCCCCAGGGCCTGAGATTCGAGCTCGGAGGCTTGAACGGCTTGCAGGTCGAAAACTCTCAAGCCGACATACAACCAACCAATCGCCAGCAGGAACGCGACTCCGAGCGTCCGCTTGACCCCCGGGCGCGTCAAACGGCGCCCCACGTCCTACGTCCTTACCCGGACCGACCCCAATGACGTACCTCGCAGCCGGACAACAGCGCATGGTCCGTTCATCAGTTCTCGATCACGGTCGGGGGCATCTCCGGATGAAGAAGCCCGAGTCGGGTGGCTGCATCGAAGACCCGCCCGGGCGCCTCGAGTTCGGCCACTTGTAGATGCAGCTGTTGATTCAGCTGCTGTTGCTGTCTGATCTCTACCTGTAGATCGGCGATTTCGAAGGCAGACTTGTCGAGGAACACTCTCGCGTAGATGACACCGAAAAAGAGCGTGAGGCCGATCAAGCTGGCCACAAAGATCCACCCGTACGCGACAAGCCCTTGGCTGAGCCCGATCCCCCTGGCACCCGTGCCGGGAACGAGCCTCGGCCTCGGGAGAACTCGGGAACCGGCTGCTCCAAGACTCCGTGAACGTGTGCGAGCGCTCATAGCCGTTCCGCCACTCTCAGACGGGCGCTCCGGGCTCGCGGGTTCGTAGCTATCTCCTCATCACCAGGCCGTACCGGCCTGCGATTGATTTCACGGAGCGATGGCGCAACGGAGGCGACCGGCATCAAGCCATCATCGGGTTCTGATCGCTTCCGAAACGCCCGCTTAACGATGCGATCTTCGAGGGAGTGATAACTCAACACGGCTATTCGCCCCCCTGGAGCAAGGAGATCAAGACCTGCGTCGAGTCCTTCCGAGAGCGCTTCCAGTTCGTCGTTGACGGCGATGCGGAGCGCCTGGAATGTGCGTCTGGCGGGGTGACGATTCCGCTTGAGAGCAGCCGGGATCGCATCCGAGACGATCGAGGCAAGCTCGGTTGTGGTGGCAATCGGACGGGACCTGACAATTGCACGTGCGACCCGGCCGGCCATGGGCTCTTCGCCATACCGATCGAGGATGCGCGTGAGTTCGCCGACCTCCGCCTCGTTGACGATGTCGGCCGCGGTGCGCCACCTGATTCCTGGACCGGCACCACCTCCTCGACGTTCTGTGCTCGAGGCGTCGGTCGGGCGTCCAAGTCGCATGTCGAGGGGACCCTCGGATCGGTAACTAAGGCCGCGCGCAGGGTCATCCATTTGTAGGGATGAGAAGCCCAGATCGAAAAGAATTCCAACAATCGCATCAAGGGAGAGCTCCTCAGCAATCTGGCGCAGACGGCGGAAATTGTCCGTGACCAGAGTCATCTGGTTCGCGGTCGGGTCGGGTTCTTCCATCCGATCCATGAGTTCGCGTACTGCGGGATCCTGGTCGATCGCCAGTATTCGACGCTCCGGGCCGCCCGCTGCCAGAAGGAGGCGACTGTGTCCCCCGCCCCCATACGTGGCGTCGACGATCGTCCCGTTCGGAATGGTTTGGAAGGCCTCGACGACCTCCTCCGGCATCACCGGTTGGTGACCCGGGTTGGGTGTCTGATTCATTGCCAGCCCCCCGGAGCGCTGGCGCCAACATGGAAGCGGGCGGAGTAAGGGGTCTTCCATATGGCATCCGGGGGGCTGGCAATGCACCAGCTGTTCCCATGTGCGGGTCTGACGTCGTTGTACCTCGGAGCGTATCTTGAGCGGCCCTGTCAGGACCAGGAATCTGGTCCCAACATGAATTGTGGCGGTTTTCGCGACTTAAGGGAAGTTCATTTCCAAATTTTCTTAGAGGGAGGCGATCAGGTGGCCGGGATCCGTCCGACGAAACACCCTCCCGCGTGAGATCGGAGATCGGGTAGAGGTCATCTTCCTGGTCGAAGAGTCCGACCTGCTCGAGGAACGCCAGATCGATCGCAAGCTGGAGCATTTGCTCCGAAAAGCACGGGCAGTCGGTACGAAGTGTCGTCTTGAAATGCGGGCACGTGATGAGCGTCTCCGCGCCATCGATATCTTCCCGGGTACCGCCTACGGACCGCCTGTCAGTATTTCGCTTCATGGGGAGCCTCCTCCAGCGCCGGACGTGTCTTCGCTGATATTGGAATAGAACTGATCCGCCTCCCCTGCCAGATAGGCAGCCCAGGTTTCGCTGTCCCAAATCTCGATTCGTTCACCGACTCCGAGAATGGCGACGTCTTTATTGAGAGATGCATAGGCACGGAGACCGGCCGGTATCTGGATGCGCCCTTGTTTATCGAGCTGCTGGTCGCTGGCTCCGCTGAAGAACACACGAGCGTATGTGCGGTAGCTGCGATCTGCACGCGAGTTCGATCTGACACGCTCGACCTCGCGATCGAATTGCTTCTCGTCGAAGACATAGAGGCATCGCTCCTGACCCTTCGTGACGTAGCAACCGGATGCGAGTTCGTCACGGAATCGGCTGGGAAGCACGAGGCGGCCCTTCCCATCGAGCGCATGGGTGTACTCACCAACGAACAAATCAAGATCGTCCCACTGTGAGGACGCGCGTCAGCTCGTCGAACGATCCACCACAGGAGCCAACACGGGAGCGAGCCGCGTAGATGAGCGTCGATCTGTCGGCGGCATTCGCCATGCGGTGGTCCTCGGTTGGTTGGTCCTCCACGCCGTTTCGACCCTCTTCCTGGTCCCGGCGTACCCGTCCTTGTGCACGGGTCCCCCACTATGCCCCACTTCGCGCCATTTGTCAACAACCAACTCCCACTTTTCCCAGAAACCAGCCCTCCATCGAAGGACCGATTCGCGCCCCGGCGGTGAGGCAACCGCAAGATGCGACAGGTGAGATCGGCTCGAATCGATCAGAGAAGCCGTCCGAGGGACGGCAGGAATGACCTACCGTGGGAAGGAGAAGGCGAACCGAACTAGGAGACGACGGCCACGGCGACCGGTTCCGACCTCGTATTTCTGAGCATGAAACTCAGTACTGCTGCGAGCACGAGGCTGATCGCGCCCGATACGAAAGCGGCGGAGTAACTTCCGAAGTACTCGAACACGATTCCTGGAAGCCAGGCGCCGAGTGCTGACCCCATCTGGTGGGCTGCCGAGATGACTCCGATTGCCACTGCCCAGCCTCCGGTTTTGAACACGGTGCGGGTGAGCGAAGTCGTTGGCGGAACGGTCGAGTAGTCAGCGACCCCAAACAGAGCCCCGAACACGAATAGGCCCATCGGGTTCGTGATGAACGGCAACATGAGCAACGTACCCGCACGGAGGATGTAGATCCATCCGAGCATGGATCCCCGGTTGATACGGTCCGTCAGAGCTCCGGCAATCAGGACTCCGGCGATATTGAAGGCGGCAAGGGTCGCAAGCGCAGCAGAAGCCGTTGCCTGTTCGATGTGGTGGTCGAGCGCAAAAGGAATGAGATGGGTTTCGATCATGCCTGATGTCGTGTATCCGCAGATGAAGAACGGCAGGAGAAGCAGCCAGAACCGCGATTGTTTGACCATTTCTACGAGCGGGGTCGTGGGTTCCGTCGTCGTGCGGGCGGGCAGATCAGGAACCCGGATGAACACCGCTATGGCTACGAGGCCGCACAGCAATGCGATGACCAGCAGCGAGGTTTGAAGGGAAACTCCGAGGGCAACGGTCGCGATCGGAAGAATCACCACCTGTCCCCCGGCTGCGCCCGCCGTCAGGAATCCGAAGACCATCCCACCCTCCCCTTCGACGAGTTCCCCTGCAACGTATGACAGTGCCGAAAGCGAGGAGAGTCCGGTCCCGAAGGAGGCGATGAGGCCGATAGCGACCACGACCATCCATACCGACGTGCTCACTGCGGCCGCCGCCAGCCCGACGGCAACCAGCACGAGTCCGGTACCGATCACGAGGCGGGGCGACCAGCGTTCGAGCAGCCGACCAGCTATGGGTTGCGCGAGACCGTACGTGAGAAACCCGGTGGCGCTGATCAAGGAGGCAGCGGCCCTTCCCACACCAAATTTCTCTTCCCAGGGCGCGATGAAAAGCCCGAATGACCCTCGCGTTCCCAAGATGAGCACTGCAACAAAAACCAGCATGATCAACGTGGGTGCATGCCGACGCATGAAGGGACCCTAATCTCCGCCACGTATTGCCGACGGCTGTCGACAGTCGATGATCTCTCCTAACCTGCGTCGATCATGTCTGACAACCTCGCCACTCGAACCATCCTCGTCACCGGAGCATCGTCCGGCATCGGACGCCAGCTTTGTCGTAGTTACGCGGACGAGGGCGCTGCCGTGATCGGCACGGCCCGCCGTAAGGAAGAGTTGGCCGAGACGGCCGCCGATCGACCGATGATCGCGACAATCGCAGCCGATCTCGCCACAGATGAAGGTCGCTCAACCGTGATATCAGGACTGTCGCAACCGCTAGATGTCGTGGTCCACGCAGCAGGCGCCCTCGGGCCGAAAGTGCCTCTCGCAGAGTATCCCGAAGACGCATGGGCCGAAGTCTTTCATGTCAATCTGACCGCTGTGCAGAGGCTGCACCAGGCCCTGCTGCCGTGGATGAGCCCCGACGCGACCATCATCGGTGTGTCCAGTTCCGTCGGCAGGCAAGGACGTACTCCCTGGGGCATGTACGCCATCAGCAAGGCGGCCCTCGAGAACTGGACCGAAATCCTTGCACAGGAATGGGAGGGCAACGTCTATTCGGTCAACCCTGGAGGCACAGCCACTCCGATGCGGGCGGAAGCACAACCCGACGAGGATCCGTCAACCATCCCCTCCCCTGCCGAGATCATGCCGGTGTTCCTCTATCTCGCTCGATCCGATTGCGACGTACCGACCGGATCAAAACTGAGTGCCCGTGATTGGCTGGACAAGGATCCTTTCGCGTGACCACGTGCAACCTCGGAGACCTGCATCAGTCGGCTGAGATGGCGCTGTCGCCGTCAGGCCGGCACCGCCTCGAGATATGGTTGCCACGTCGGATGCGGCTGCGCTCCTAATGCCAACATGACCCAGCCATAACGGTTCGGGGGACCGGGTCGCTTCTTGAGCTGGTATCCGGCCTCCTCCAGGCTGCGATCGCTCTTGCGAACATTGCAGCGCTTGCAACAGGCAACAACGTTTTCCCACGTGTGTTGACCCCCTCGCGATCGCGGAACGACGTGATCGAGGTTTTCGGCCGGACCGGCGCAATACTGGCATGTGAAGTCATCGCGAACAAACACTGCCCGACGGTTGAGCGCAACGCGGCGGCCGTACGGAACCTTCACATAGTTTCGCAAGCGGATCACGGTCGGAACCGACAGAGCAAGCATCTCGGAATGCCAGGTCGCGTCCCCGTTCTCGATAGCAATCGCTTTCTCCCGCAACACCAGAACCAGGGCTCGGCGAGCCGGTACGATCGAGAGCGGTTCGTACGTTGCGTTCAGGACGAGCGAGCGTGACATGACCGCAGCCAGATTAGTTAGTCGGCCGATCTTGGGACTGACGCTCAACCGCCGGCAGCAACTCGACGATGACTTCGTCAGCGTTGCTGAACGGCGCGGGGAGTGCACGGGCGGGTCCGTTCGTGGTTTCGAGAAACCTTCGATACTCCTCAACCCGCGTCAGGAGATCTCTGATCACGATCCTCGTTGTCGATGGGTCCTCGAATTGCCGCATCTCGGAGGGATCAGCCGATATGACAGACACCCCCCGGAGCCGAAGATCCCACAGCATGATCTCCTGGATGGTCACATCCGATGCGAGGACGGCCAGCTCGGCGACCACGACAGCTTCGACGTCGCTACGCTCGATCTGCTGCAGAAGAGCTTTGAACCCGTCTCGTGAGAGCTGATGACCCTCTTGACGGACATCCTGGAACCATGCGAGCAACTGGTGACCTGATTGCCTCGACCAGGCGCGAATCTTCTCCCCCTGCACAAAAGCCGGAATCCCGTCGTCGGGATGGGAGGACTCGCGCACGTATCCGACTACGCGCACGCAGCACCCCGTTTTGATCGGGTGATCAACCCTTCCTCCGTCCTCGACTCAGCCAGCACTTTATGTAAGCACGAAGCGTATCAGGGTGCACACCCAGCGTGATAGACGAGGAACTGAGGTGCCATTTCCTCGGATCGATCCTGATCCGAGTGCGAAACGTCCCTCGCGGACTACCGATCGCTCATTGCGGCGAACGTCGCCCTGGCGATGGCGAACGCCGGTTCCGCGCCCACAACCGCAGCGCCCACCAGTCGCTCGCCGGTGTGATCGTCGAGCACCACGGTGACGATTTCGCCGTCCTCGATCACGGATTCGCGAATCGCAACGACAAATGGGGCCGGAGCCCTTGGATCGAAAAGGGCAGACACGGTCGCGATCACGCCGTTACGAATGGCATCTTCATGCGGGCGCGCTTTCCGGACGGCGGTCGTGCCATCTTTGGCAACGGCGGTGATGGTGACCCCATGGCGGTCTTCTTCCAGGCGGAGAGACGCAATCCCACCCATGGTTTGTGCTGTCTGTTCAGGCACGGCTTCATGCGCGGTGTCGGCGGCGAGGTCTGTCGCAGAGTCGGGAGCACCGGTGCTCCGAGACATCTCCGACGTATCGGCTGCGAAGCGCTGAGTCCCATCTGCGGCATCCCCGGGAGGCCCCGGGATGGCAATGGGGACCCGGCCCGTCGAATCCGACCCGGCGATATCTGTTCCGATAGGTGCGCCCGTAGATGCGGCCTCCTGCAGTCTCGTGGCGTCTTGGACCGGAGAATCACTCGCACCCACGACGTCGTCCGACTCCGTGGGACCCCCGGCTTCGTCGCCCGCAGCGGAAACTCCCACCATCGCATCCTCGGCTAAGGCATCTTCCGCAACTGCATCATTCGCCATGGACTCATCGAACAGTTCGGCAACCGACGAGGGTCCATCCTCAACATGATGTTCTCGCGGGAACGGGGGCGGAGGCGCGCTCGTCGGCTCCACCCGTACCCGGGGTGGCGCCATTCGGCTCCTCAAACCCCGGTCCGCAAGCATCGCCCTCACGGCCTCGGCTACAGCATTGGGATCGGCGTCAGTCGTCAGCCGAACACGCACCCCCTCGTGATCACCCTCATTTCCAACCTCGGCGTCTTCTACACCGGGGATGGAGCGAAGCGCTGCTGCCAACTCAACCTGTGTCATGCGCGTTGATGCTTTCTCCAAACCAGAAACTCGATCACGTCCTCACCCTCCGGATACGGTACCTGCGCTCCGTAGGCCGTTGACATACGCCATCTGTAATAGCGTCCCCGGAGCGAAAAGGGAGACCCCCGACCGAATCGGGAACGTATGGCCCAGGCAGCACGCAGAGCCTCGACCCACAGCTCCGGGCGACGCAAGAGAGCGCGAAATAAATCTTTCACATTTGCCACTCTAGGTAGCACGTCCGCCTGATCGTCGGATCGAGCCTCGTTGCATCACAACGCTCACCGGGGTGGAGCGCTGGTTGGATGTGCTGTCCTGTCATGAGTCCCTGTCATGCGTCGAATCGGGTCACGAGTCGCCGCGGGTCATTCGTCGCGTTGGACCGATGAACGCACGATGATTTTCGACACGATACGTCGGATGAGCGCAACTTCAAGGACTCGCTAACCTGACGCTCCAGAGGTGTGCCGCAGCAATGGTGCGGCCTGAATCCGGAGATGAGGCATCGTTTTCCACGACGAGTCCAGGGGCGACTGAAACGAAGACCAAACGAGGTTTTCAGGCAAGAAGGATTCAGGTAACGAGGATTCAGGCAACGCTCACAAAAGCTCACAACGGCAGTCCAGAAGCGGTCAGGATCTGAGAGGACGGAAACAAATGGAGAAACATGGTCGACGGATCTGACGACTACCCCGACCATACCAGCTGGTTCACGGAGCGCTTCGTCGAGATCGGGACCAACATCGCCCGGGTCATCCAGGGCAAAAGTGACGTGATCGACTTGATGGTCACGGCAATGATTGCAGAAGGCCACGTGCTGATAGAAGACGTTCCCGGAGTCGGGAAAACCCAGCTGGCCAAATCTCTTGCCAGATCCATTGATGGCACATTCCACCGGATCCAGTTCACCCCCGATCTCCTGCCTGCCGACCTGACCGGCGTCTCGATTTGGGACCGCCAGCGAGGCAAGTTCGTGTTCAGGCGCGGTCCGATCTTTGCCAACGTGGTCGTTGGCGACGAAATCAATCGGGCCAGTCCGAAGACACAGGCCGCCATGCTCGAGGCCATGGCCGAGAAGCAGGTCACGGTGGACGGTATAACGAGGGAGCTACCCCCGCCCTTCCTCGTCGTCGCCACGCAGAATCCGATTGAGCACGAAGGTACCTATCCCCTCCCCGAAGCTCAACTCGATCGATTTCTGATGCGCATAACGGTTGGTTATCCCACTCGCGAGAGCGAATTGGAAATGCTGGACGCCCACGCCGTCACGTCCTCGTTTGACGATCTCGAACCGGTCATCGGAGCTGCCGACGTTGTCAAGATGATTGGCATCGCACGGGGCATTCACGTCTCGGCCCCGGTGCGGGAATACCTCATCGACCTCATCGAGGCCACGCGCTCTCATCCCGAGGTTCTGCTCGGTGCCTCACCCCGTGCGAGCCTCGCGCTCCAGCGCGCTGCCAGGGCGAGGGCTGCATCGAGGGGTCGGGAGTTCGTCCAGCCTGACGATCTCAAGGATCTTGCAGTTCCGGTACTGGCGCATCGCATGGCCCTCCGCCCTGAGGCTGTCATGCGAGGTGCGACAGTCGCCGCCACACTGACAGACGTCATCTCGTCGGTTCCCGTGCGAGCCGCCCACTGACATGCTGACGAGCCGCGGCCGAATCATGGCGGTGGCAGGGGTCGGGTTCCTGATTTCGTGGATGTTGTTCGGAGAACGCGAGCTCATGGCAGCCGGACTCATTGCTCTGTTGGGCGTTGGTATCGGACTCGCCAAGGTCGCCTGGGATCGGACCGACGCCGAAATCTATCGCACGATCTCTCCTCAGCACGCGTTCGTCGGCGACACCATTTCTGTACAGCTTCGGATCGACCCGGCAGGTCATGCGCGCAACGTCAGAATCGAGGATCACGTCGCGGGGAAGCCACAAGCAGTGTTTGCCGTCGATCGTTTTCGCGCAGGCCACGAACTCAGCGCTCGCTACCAATTCACTCCCACAAGACGGGGAGTGCATCAAGTCGGCCCCGCCGTGATGAGTGTCGGAGATCCCCTGGGTGTTGCTCATCAATCAAACGGGGCCAGCCCTGTGGACCGCATCATCGTGTTTCCGCCCATCGTGCCCCTCGGGGGACTGCCTATCTCACGAGGGAGTGAGTCGGGAGTCAATCCGGGCTTTGTCCGCAACACGGGCGGTGATGAATTCTTTTCACTACGCGAATATCGTCAGGGCGACGACCTGCGGCGGGTTCATTGGCCGGCGTCCGCGAGGCGCGACACGCTCATGATTCGCCAACTGCAAGATCCTCAGAACACGTCCGTGATGGTTCTGTTCGATCCCCGGCCTGGCTCATACAAGACGGCTGAGATCTTCGAAGACGCGGTTTCGTGCGCGGCATCGATGTACCAGCACCTCTTCCGCGCCGGAGTCGGACCTGTACTGGCCGTACCGGGTAAGGGGGTGACCAGAAAGGAAGATTTCGACAAGGGGATGGAGTGGCTGGCTGAGGCCGGCTCGGAGCCGATCCCCGACTTCGCTAACGCCGTGCGGCGCATCGACCAGCAGGTTTCGGGTGGCCTCATCATCCTGATGACCGGGACTCCTGACGATGACTTTCTGGCAGCAGCGCGCGTGCTGCAAAGATCGTTCGGGCGCCGGATCGGATTCACGATCGGGGACGAAATCGCTACGTCGCCGATGTTCGTACCCGTACCGGATCTGGACCACCTCGCCGAGATTTGGGAACAAGGACTGGAGCAGGCATGGGCAATCGCACCATCCGGATAGTTGCAGCAGGCACATTTCTGCTCGCGATGCTGCGATTGGAAAACGTCCTCCTCGAAACCGTGGTCGGCATCCGTTGGGAGGTGGTTGTCGCCCTGATGGCGGCGCTTGGCGTGAGCATTACCGCCGCCGGGCTTTCATTTGGATGGCGTCCACGCACGTTGGCTGCTGTCCAGTCGGTGGTGTGGGCGGTTCTGGGTCTGGCGTATCTCGCACCTGGAACGTTCGAGAACCTTCTACCAACGTCCGAGACGTGGCGAATTGCAGGCGACCAGATTGTGACGGCGCTCAGGAGCTTCAGGTTCGGGGCACCACCTGTGACACCGCTCGCCGGCCTCGTTTTCGGTGCCGGAACAATTGTGTGGGCAATTGCATCCGTCAGCCTGTGGGCTGCTTTCAACGATCGCCCGCTTCTCACGATGATGCCGTCGATGGCGTTCTACCTTCAGCTCTCAACCATCGACCGGACTCCGTCGAGCATGACATGGGTGTTCATGTTCGTGCTCCTCGCGACGGCCGGACTGATCGGCCTCACTGCGAGATCCGAGCGCTGGCCAACATGGCGGCGGGGGGGTGCATGGCGACGTCTCGGGCCGGCGGCCGTGCTCGTAACACTCGTGTTCGCCGGATCCGTACTGCTGACACCGTTGGTGCCTGCGGGCGGCACGGTCCCGTGGAGGACCGGATCCGGCCTCGGCGGAGACTTCTACGGAAGCATCGCCTACAACCCGTTCGTGGATGTGCGCACGCAACTCAACTCACAATCCGATGTGGTGGTCTTTACAGCAAAGCTCGAAGGAGATGTGAATCCGCGCAACGTCTATTTCCGACTTCTGACACTCGACAACTTCAACGGGCGATGGTGGGGTTCGACGGCTCCAGAACTCCAGCCGAGCTCTACGAGCGAATGGGAGGACCGGAACCAGCAATACCGTGGCGAACGCGTGCCCGTTGAGCAAACGATCGTGATCGACGCCCTCGCCAATAGCTGGTTGCCTGCTGCGTATTCGCCGGTTTCCATCGTGTCAAGCGACCGGCTCATATACCAAACAGCCAGGGTGGCGCCGGATGGCTCGCTCCACATCGACGCAAACGCGTATCGCGGTCTGTCGTACTCGGTCACTTCGGAGATCCCAAAACTCGATCTGGTGGCACTGAGTGCAGGGCAGAGAGGGATCTCGCCCCTTTTCTCCGCAGCAGGAGATGACGGCGTGTTCGCAGGTTCTGTGACGGTCGCTCCGCCGGCCGAGATTCCGGATGGCTTTGACAGCTTCCTCGAACTCCCGGAAGAGGTTCCATCCTCCGTCACAGCCCTTGCCCGCAATGAGACCTTGGGTCTGGAAACTGCTTTCGAAAAGGGAGTTGCGCTCGAAACATTCTTCCGCCGGACCGGCGGTTTCAGTTACAGCCTCGATGTCGAACCGGCAGCCCCCGGCACACCGACCGAAGATTGGCTGCTCGATCCTGCGTTCGAGCACTACCGGTCGGGCTACTGCGAGCAGTTTGCCGGTTGGATGGCGGTCATGGCCCGCACACTCGATATTCCGAGCCGCGTCGTGCTTGGCTTCACGCCGGGAACGCAGGTCTCCAATGACACGGTGGTCGTGCGAGATCGGAACGCACACGCCTGGGTGGAACTGTGGATTGCGGGCCTCGGATGGATCCCGTTCGATCCAACCCCGAGAGCGGATACGCCTTCGACAACCGACGCTCTGCCGTTTGATGCGGCCGCCTATCTCGAAAGAATCGAGGCCGCCGAGCGTGCACGGCTCGCCGAAAATGCCGGGGCTGTTCCGTTGTTCCCGGGAGAGAACGAGTTCGATATTCCGATCCCGCAGGCCGGCGGCGGCGAGTCCGATAGCAATTCCACGCTGCCCGGTTGGGTACCGGAGGCTGTCGGCTCTGTCGTTATCGCCAGCGTCGTATTCGGACTGATTCCTGGTCTCAAGGCAATACGCAGGCGACGGCGACTGGCTGCCATCAAGAACGGAGACATCAGTGGCATCTGGGCCGAAATCGTTGATCGGCTCAGCGACGCCGACTATCCGCCGTCCGTCTCCGACACGCCCATCGAATATGCCGCTGCACGGCCTGAAATGCGCCCTCTGGCCCTGGCGTACAGTCGACAGACCTATGGACCACCTGGCAATCCGAACCGCACGGCATTGGCCGAGGCCGTCCGCTCCTATCAAGCCACGACCAAGGAGCTCAAGACCGAGCCTCTACCGCGCCGACTGCTTGCGTTATATCGGCTCAGGTCACTCATATCAGGTAGGTGATGGATGCACCCGGCTCGGGATCGGCTCGATGACCAGACCTGACGAGAGATGATCTCGCGAACCGGCACCTGACAGGACATACCGGGCATCTGCAAGACGATCTGCGGCGGACGATCTTTCTGGGAAACGTCGGATCCGTCGCCGCCCGATGGGCCGCGCCGAAGCCATCCGTCAGGTGCCTGAGGCCTCGGACAGCACGTCGTCTTCCACCTGACGGATCGTCTCGAGGAAAGATTCCCGATCGAGCTCGAACCGGGTGATGTCGTCCTCGACCTGACGAGCGATCGCATTGATCGACGCGAAGAACGCGAGCTGACCTTCGAGGAGAGCCGACATGACCGCCTCGTCACTGTCATTGGCCCGGGAGGCGTCGAGTGCGATCTTCTCCAGTTGCGCGTCCATGTCACCGGTGCGACGGAGATAGCTCCAGGCGCGCCGAATTCGTTGGAGCGACATGCCGTTGTCCAGGAGGCTCTTCACAACCCGTAACGCCACCATGTCTCGAAATGAATAAAGGCGCCGGCGTCCAGGACGTCCCCCTGTGGACTGAAGTGACGGTGAGACGAGATTTTTCTGATCCCAATACCGAAGTTGATGCCCTGTGCATCCCGTTAGCCGAACTGCCTGCTGAGCTGTAAAGCCTTCCAAGCCCGTTTTCCTCCGTCTCCCCTTTTGTTCCTGCCCGTGTCTTACCTGTGCGAGCAACGCGTGCCCGTCTGTTGTGCTCAGCAACAACGCTGTGCCGGACCCGTTGCCGCAGTCCTGTTCCCGATGAACTTTCGATCGAACGGTGGTCACCATCCAAGGTGACTCGATCGCTCCCGGTTAAACCCGGATGATCTTCGGTCGTTTATCGGTCCCGCCACCTTCCCGCCAAGGGGGTTCGGCCACTCTAGACAGCTAGGCGCCGCGCTGCCACTTCGACCGGAGGCGTGAAATGACGCCGTTACCGAGAGATTGCCGATGAGAAGAATCACCGCTTCGATCAAGTCGGCGCAATGCTGCCCATGCCGACCCGACCATCATGACGAAGCCCAGCACGGCCAGAGGGGTGCCGCCTGACTGCGGGAAGAAAAACATCATGAGGCCAAGTCCGACCAAAAACCCGATGATGATCCACACCATCGAAGCCCCACCGAAGATGCCGACCGAGGCATTGCGAACGCGATCCGCCAGCTTGGGATCTTGCCGATAGAACTGGGCCTCGATCTCGTCGAGGATCTTCTGCTCGTGATCGTTGAGTGGCATGTCGTGAATACTCCTGAGAACCTGATCGATTATACGCTTACTTCAAATTCTGTCGGAGTTCAAGCGACGCGCCGGCAATCACGCGGCAGCCGAGCCGGCGATGTCGCCGGGTCAGCTCATGACTCGGGATCGAGGTCAGGGTCGAGGGCCGTAGAGCCGATCGGGGTCGGAAACGTCCGGCGCATCGGCCAGACGCGCCGGACGAACCGCTCGATCACCGAATCGGGTCCGGATGTCTGCGACGGTATCGGCGAGGTCGTCCCAGGCAGCGCCGGCGTCGTCGGAAGGTCCGTTGCCGTGGATGTGCCCCTCGTCAGGGTCCAGTGTCTGGCCGGACACGAACCCTGGAGGGCGCGACTCGCCATCATCTGCAACAGTAGGCAAACTCATTTGTCGAGGAAGGTGACGGTCGACGAGCTGCGACGCGGCCACCCCGACCAACCGGATCGGTCGATCAAACTCGATCCGCTCGAGTAACTCCAATGTGATGTGATAGATCCGACGAGACGAGTCGACCGGCGCGACGGGTGTCAGACTGCGGCTGATGGTGGTGAAAGGCGCGTATCGAATCTTGATACCGATGGTCCGAGCCGCCACGTCGGCCTGCCGGAGACGCGCCGCCACCCGATCGCTCTGTGCCAGCAGCTCGGTTTCCAATCTGGCGCGACCGCTGATATCGCGAGCGAAGGTTTGTTCGACCGAAATCGACTTGGCTGAGCTTGCCGTCTGGACAGGCCGTTGGTCCCGGCCCGCAGCCAGTTCGAGAAGATGAGAGGACAGGCCCGATCCCAGACGTCGGCGGAGTGCTGGTTCCGGGACCGACAAGAGCTCCTCGACGGTCGCCACGCCCAGCCCCTCGAGGGCCGCATGAGTGGCCTCCCCCACGCCCCATAGAGCTCGCACCGGGAGGGGATGCAGGAACTGCTCGACCCGGTCTGCAGGCACAGAAAATATGCCATCTGGCTTGGCGTGATTGGACGCCAGCTTCGCCAGGAATTTGTTGGAGGCGATACCAACGGAGGCCGGTAAATCGAGCCTGTCACGCAGAACGTTCCTGATATGCACCGCCACCGCCCGCGGATCCTGATAGTGGCGGCGCAGTCCTGATACGTCCAGGAATCCCTCGTCGACCGAAATCGGCTCGACGATGGGCGTCACCGATCGGAGCAGGTCAAAAACCTCGACCGACGCCTCCTGATACCTCTGCATCGTCGGCGCAAGGTATGTCGCGTTTGGACAGAGACGGCGGGCTTGAGCCATCGGCATCGCGGAATGCACACCGACCTCCCGGGCCTCATAGCTGCAAGAGGCGACGACGCCCCGGGTGCCTAGTCCGCCAATGATCACGGGCACATCAACGAGGTCCGGTCTCGTGGTGCGTTCCACCTCAACGAAAAACGCGTCCATGTCGACGTGCAATATCGGAGCGGCCCAGGGTGATGACTCCTCTGCCCCGGGCTCGTCGTCGCTCATACGCCAGCGCTCATATCGGCGATCCTATGTCATTGTTCCCACGTTGTCGTTCATGACAACCCGCGCGCCAAAACGGGCATTACAACGCTTTGCCCGGATTCATCCGGTTTCCGGGATCGAAGACGTGTTTGATCTGGCGCATGAGATCCAGGAGTTCAGGCGAGATTTCGTCCGCGAGGAACTGTCGTTTGAGCGTGCCGAGGCCATGTTCTGCGGCAATCGTGCCTCCGAGAGAAAGCGCGAGAGCAACGATCTCGCCGAACGCCGTTCGCGCCACCTCGACCTCGGCAGGGTCATGCTCATCAAAAATAAGGATCGGATGCAGGTTGCCGTCGCCGGCATGACCGATTGTCGGAATCAGGATCTCGTGGCGCCTGGCGATGGCAGAGATGCCTGCCAGCAGCTCCGGAAGGCGATGCCTCCCGACTGCGACATCTTCTGGCAGCAAGGCCTTACCCAGCCTCTCCATGGCAGGCCATGCCCGCCTGCGTACCTCGAGCAACATATCACCTTCGACCGGGTCGTCGACGTGGTACACGAAGCTCGAGCCGTGCTCTTCACAGATGGCAGCCATCGCCTCGATGTCCGAGGTGTGTTGGCCGGAATGCTCGCCATCAGCCTGAATCAAGAGAAGGCAGGCGGCGTCCACGTCCAGCTCCATGGCGTTCACCGACTCGATGATCTCGAGAGAACTCCGATCGAGTATCTCCATCAAGGATGGTTCGTATCCCTTCTCGAAAATGTTCGAGATTGCTTCGCCGGCAGCCGGTAGCTCAGAGAAGTATGCAACCATCGTTGCCCCGGTACGCCGTTCTGGCAGCAGCTTGACGACGACCTCGCTGATGATGCCGAGCGTGCCTTCCGACCCCACGAACACACCGGTCAAATCCAGGCCGGCCGTGTTCTTGATGGTGCCCTGGCGTCCCGTTCGAATCACGTCGCCTGAGGCGAGCACGACTTCGAGACCCACCACGTAATCGCGCGTAACGCCATATTTGACACAACAGAGGCCTCCTGCATTGGTAGCAACATTCCCGCCGATGCTCGACATGTCATACGAAGCCGGATCCGGCGGATAAAACAGACCGTGAGCTGCGACCGCTTCCTTGAGATCCCGGTTGATGACACCCGGCTGAAGGCGCGCCGTTCGGTTGATGACGTCGACCTCGAGGATCTCGTTCATGTTGTGCATCGAGAGGATAACGCAACCCTGTATCGCGTTGGCTCCACCGGTGAGTCCCGTTCCTGCTCCCCGGGGTACCACGATCGCGTCATGATCGGCGGCAATCTGGAGAGCAGAAACCACCTCGGCAGTGGAATGAGGGCTGACGAGCACCAGCGGAATGCCAGCCTTTTCGAAAATGGCCCTGTCCTGCGAGTAGGCCTTGAGGACGTCAGCGTCGGTTTGCACCCGACCGTTTGGGAGCCGGGCCAACAGGTCGTCTACGAGACTCCCCGGTCCGGGACGGGATTTGTCGAGGTCAATCATCATCGTGCCGTGAGCATCCGTTTCGCTCGCCGTTAGCGTGTGCCCATGGCCGATGTTATTCACCTGGTCCGTCATGGCGAGGTGCTCAATCCCAGCAATATCTGTTATGCCGACCTTGCTTCCTTCGGTCTATCCGATCTCGGACGCAAACAAGCTCGCGCCATCGGCACATACCTGGCGAGATCGCCGATCAGCGGCGCCTACACATCGCCACTGCGCAGAGCGCTCGAGACCTGGAGTGATACGGGCATCACAGTCGACTCGACGCCGGTTGACGGACTGACGGAGTGGGGGCTGAGTCTTCGCTGGAAGGGGCATCGGTGGGATGAGCTGGACGAACTCTTCCCGGGTGAGGTCTCCGCGTACTGGTCGCGCCCGACGGATCTGCCGTTTTCGCCGGAGTCGCTTGCGGCAGTCGCCGATCGGATGGTGGGCGTTGTGGCAGAAGCTCACAAGCGTCATCCGGCGGGGCACGTCGTCTTCGTCGGTCACCAGGACCCGATTCAGGCCGCTCGCCTCTCGCTCACAACTCGCAGCCTGACCCAACTCCACGATGACAAGCCTCGGCACGGGTCGGTGATCACGCTCTCCACATCTCCTGAGGTCGACGGCCGATGGATTGAGCGATCTCACTGGTGGCCTGAGCAGGGATAATGGGAGACATGGAAATGTCGAGACAGCCGACCGAAAACCAGCTTTCGCCCCCCGACGATCGATTTGTCATCGGTTTGTTCACAGGGGCGGGCGCTGCATTGGCGGCCGGCGGGATGTGGGCCGTGAACCTGATGCTCCAATCCGGTGCCGGCCACCAGGTTCTAGCCTTCTCACTCCTTGCCGTTTCCGTCGTCGGGTCGCTCGGAATGGTGCTGAGCCGGGGACTGTGGAGCCGGAGGTTGACTCAGATTGCGATGATCACACTCGTCGCGCTCCCCCTCGCTGTTCGTTCG
The DNA here is from genome assembly GCA_041567895.1 of Acidimicrobiia bacterium. GTDB lineage: Bacteria > Actinomycetota > Acidimicrobiia > Spongiisociales > SHLN01 > JABDOU01. Next base: position 16,842 of record JBFGAX010000003.1, on the reverse strand, counting down.
GGATGGTGGATCCCTGCCAGCACCATGGCCGCCATCGCCTTCGCCATCGTCTCGTCTCCGTGGGGCCAGAAAGGTCTGAGGAAACTGCCTCCAGCCGCACCGATCCCCGATCAGGCCGTGGTGCTGTCGCTGGGTCTCCTCGGGCTGCCGGGCGTCGCAGCCATCGGACAACTCGAGGGAGGGGGTACCGGACTGACGCTGTGGGCGATTGTCGTCTTCAGCCTGGCCGCTCTCTACGGCCGTGCTCAGGCCATTGGATTGTGGTCGATCAGGATCCTCCTACCTGCCATCACGATTCCACTTGTCATAAGTTCGCCGATCTTTGCCGCAGTCGTGATAACCCTGTCCACGACAGCACTCGTTGCGTTGGCCTGGCATCCGCAGGCTCTCGCTGCCATCACCGAAGCCGCCCCGCGTCGCGTGACACCGCTGCCGGTTCCCCCTGAGCTCATCCCCGAAGAATTCCTGAATGCTGCCGGATACGACAGCTCCGGAAGGCCGCTGAAACCTTCACCATGAAAGGGAGGCACCGATGAGGGAGCGGCGCATACCAAACCCGTGGATAGGGATTCCGGTTCTGGTGGCCACCGTGCTCGGATGGCTCATTGGTGGCGCAGTCGGTCGGGTTGGCTGTGAGGACTCATGTCCCGGCGCCGAGCTGCTTCTCTCGGCTCTAGGAGCCATCGTGGGTTTCGCAGGGACCCTCGTCATCGTGGTTTTGGCAGTCCGTTCTCTTGCGGAATGGCAAGCCCTCAAACGAGACACAGAGGCTTGACGAGTTGCGGGTCGTGAGCGACCCCGAGCGTTTCGTGACTCCCGCCGGGATATCCGTCGGTATTGATTACACCTCGTGCAACCTTGTGCATCGTCGTTTTTCCCGGAGCGCGGTCGCCAACCGGATGACCGTGAACGAGTTGTCGCAACCAGAATCGAACTAGGCGCTGTATTCGCGAAACACCAGAGAGACGTTGTGGCCACCAAAACCAAACGAGTTGGACATCACCGTCGAAATGGGCATCGATCGTGAGACGTTTGGGACGTAGTCGAGATCGCATTCAGGATCTGGCGTCTCGTAGTTGATCGTCGGCGGAGCGGTGTCTGTGAGAATCGACTTGATAGCCATGATTGCCTCGATGGCTCCTGCGGCGCCGAGCATGTGGCCGGTCATCGACTTGGTCGAGCTGACGGCAACATTTGCAGCAGCCTCGTCGCCCAGCACGAACTTGATGGCGGCGGTCTCGGTGGCATCATTTGCCGACGTAGACGTCCCGTGGGCGTTGATGTAGTCGAGCTCGCTCGGCCCAACACCCGCCTGTTCCAGGGAGCGCTTCATCGCCATCGCGGCCCCGTATCCACCTGGCCGCGGAAGTGTGATGTGATAGGCGTCGGCACTCATTCCGTACCCTGCGATCTCGCCGAAGATCGGGGCGTCGCGCAGCAGAGCATGTTCGAGATCCTCGAGCACGACGACGGCCGCGCCTTCGCTCATCACGAACCCACTTCGATCGAGATCAAACGGTCGCGAGGCGCCTTCGGGGTTGTCGTTGAATGAGGTTGTCAACGCGCGCGTCTGGCTGAAGCCGCCTACGGAGAACTCACACAGAGGAGCTTCGCAGCCTCCGGCAACCATGACGTCGGCGTCGCCTCTTGCAATGATCGCCGCGGCATCGCCGATGGCATTGGCCGAGGCCGCGCAGGCCGTAACGACCGAGGTGTTGGGACCCCGCAGATTGTGAGCAATCGACGCTTCTCCACCTGCCATGTTTCCGATGATGCTCGTGATGGCATACGGGCTGATGCGGCCCGGGCCACGCTCGTTCATAACGAGGACCTGCTCCTCGAAAGACTTGATACCACCGATTCCTGTACCGACCACGATGCCGGCACGCATGGCTCCCTCCACGTCGTCCGTGTAATCGAGCCCCGACTGGGATATCGCTTCGGAGACCGCACCTAGAAAGAGCTGCGAAAACCGATCCATCCGCCTGGCATCCTTCTTGTCCATGAAGGCTTCCGGATCGAAGTCCCGACATTCACCGCCGATCTTGACTTTCACGTTCGACGTGTCGAATTGTTCGATCAGCCCGATGCCCGACACTCCTGAGATCGCCTGTTTCCAGGTCGCCTCGACGCCCACTCCGAGCGGAGAGATCGCGCCCAGTCCGGTGACGACGATCCTTCGGGCATCGTCCATTATTCGGCCATCTTTGCGATCACAACGTCCACAGCTTGACCTACCGTGCCGATGTTTTCGGCCTCTTCATCGGGAATAGCCACGCCGAAATTGTCTTCGAGCGCCATGAGCAGCTCCACCACCCCGAGTGAGTCGACCTCGAGATCCTGATCGAAGCTGGCATCCATGGTCACCTTGTCCGCGTCGAGACCGAGCTCGTCGACGAGAACCGCTTTCAGCTTCGTTTCTACTTCTGCACGATCCATTCGTTCCTCCTCATAGAGCCAGGCCCCCGTCCACTACCAGGACGTGACCGTTTATATAGCTTGCATCCTCCGATGCCAGAAAGGCAACGGCCGCCGCAACTTCTTCTGGTGTTCCCATCCGGCCCAGTGCAACGCGCTGAGCGATCTCGGCGCCGCGCGACGCAACGATCTCGGAGGTCATATCGGTCTCGATAAACCCGGGAGCAACGGCATTAACCGTAATAGATCGGGCCCCGAGCTCCTGCGCAAGCGATCGGGTGAACCCGATGATTCCCGCCTTGGAGGCCGAGTAGTTCGACTGACCCGGATTGCCCCCGATGCCAGAAACCGAGGAGATGTTGATCATCCGACCCCAGCGAGCCTTCATCATGTTTCGCATCGATCGACGCGAACACAAGAAGGCCGATGTCAGATTCACTGCGAGCACCCTCGTGAAGTCCTCTGTTGACATCCGCGCCGCCAACCCATCGCGGGTGATCCCGGCGTTGTTGACGAGAACCTCGACCGCCCCTAATTGTTCCTCGATCGCGGTGAACATCTCATCGACCGACGCTTCGTCGCTCACGTCACACCCGACGGCGATAGCTGCACCTCCGGATGTGGTGATGGCAGACACGACTTGATCCGCCATGTCCTGCGAACTCGAATAGTTGACGGCAACTGCCATGCCCTCTTCTGCGAGGCGGAGCGCAATCGAGCGTCCGATGCCACGGGATCCGCCTGTGACAAGCGCAACCCGTTGTTCACCCATGTCGGGCGCCTCCCCCAAAGTACGCGAAGTTGTCTGCCAGGAGACCGAACACGTCGTGGTCGCTTGCGTCAAGTTCCGCCGCAGAGGTTTCGATGGGGTGCACCCTGTCGCCCCATTTCATGAGCACAGCTCCCCAGGAAAGGCCGCCGCCGAACGCCACGAGAAGGACGATCGCGCCCGGGCGAACCCGCCCCGCGCTGATTGCGTCACTGAGCGCAAGAGGGATGGAAGCAGCGGACGTGTTGCCGTACGACTCGATGTTGGAGAACAATTGGGTCTCGGAGAGACGAAGCCTGCGGGCCACCGCCTCCATGATTCTTTGATTTGCCTGATGCGGAATCACCAGATCGACGTCCGCAACAGTCATGCCGGCTTTTTCCAGAACTTCGTTGGCGGCATCCGCCATGTGGGATACGGCCTTTTTGAAAATCTCCTGACCATCCATGATCAGAGCGTTTTGCGAATGGTCTCGCTCCGCATCGACAAACGAGACACTCGATCCGGAACCAGGGACCGTGAGGGAATCTCCCCAACTGCCGTTGTTGCCGAGGGTCGTGGCGAGCACCCCCGCGTCTCCGTCTTGCGCCTCCATGACAACTGCACCGGCGCCATCTCCGAACAACACGCTCGTGGCACGGTCTGAGTAGTCCATCCAACGGCTCAATCGCTCCGCTCCGACCACCAAAACCCGATCGTACGCACCGGTGGTGATGAGGGCAGAAGCCGTGGTGACGCCATAAACGAAGCCGGAGCAGGCGGCGTTCAGATCAAAGGCAGCGCAGCCGTCTGCACCAAGTTTCGATTGCAGCACTCCGCTCGCCGATGGAACGAGCATGTCAGGTGTGAGGGTTGCATAAATGATGAGCTCGATATCACCCGGCTGCAAGCCGGCAGCTGCGAGGGCCCGTTCGGCTGCAACCCGACCCAGCTCTGTGTTGTCAGTGTGCGAGATTCTGCGCTCTTTGATCCCCGATCGCGACGAGATCCACTCATCGGTTGTTTCCATGATCTGTTCGAGATCGGAATTGGCAAGGACTGTGGGAGGAGCACACCCGCCCCAACCTGTGATCTGTGCTCTACGCATCAGCGCCTCCTTCGTGGTTGACGATGCGTACTGCTTCGGCGATGCTTTCGAGCGAGTGGACGACCGCCACGGTTGCCCCCGGCACCGTTTTACGAACAAGGCCTGCCGTGACATCTCCCGGCCCGACGTGCACGAACGTGTCGATACCGCTGGCCGACATCGCTGACAGCGTTTCCACAAACCGTACAGGAGCGGTGAGCTGCTGGATGAGCGATTCTCCGATATCGGAGACCGGGGCAGCGTCGACGTTCGCATACACGTCGAAAGACGGAGCGGTGAACGAGACTCGTGCGACAGCATCGGCGAGCGCCGCGGCCGCGGGAGCCATGAAAGGCGAATGAAATGCCGCTGCCACAGGAAGCGGAATAACCCGTCGCAGCCCGAGCGCTTTCGCCTCGCCGACGAGCCAGTTCACGTCGGCGCTCGCTCCCGCGACGACGAGTTGGCCAGGAGCGTTGAAGTTGGCAGCCCAGATTTGGCCGCCGTCCGATCGGCGGGCAGCCAGTACTTCCTCGACTGCCTCGTCCGGGCTTCCGATGACGGCCGCCATCGTCGAATCTTCGAGCGACCCGGCTGCCTCTGCCATGGCCCGTCCCCGTTCTGCGACGAGCGCGAGACCCTCTTCGAAGGTGATAGCTCCAGCCGCGGCAAGGGCCGTGTATTCACCCAGACTGTGCCCGGCGGCTGCGGCAGGAACACGATCCAACTCCGAGCTGAACCCCTCCCACAACACATACGAAAGCGCGAAGAGAGCCGGCTGGGCATGTTCCGTGCTCGTGAGAAGCGCTTCGGGACCGTGTAAACAGACCTCCTGGAGCGACCATCCGAGCACTTCATTCGCGCGATCGCCAAGCACATCAGGTCGAGCCGCAAAGAGGTCGGCGCCCATGCCGACAAACTGGCTTCCCTGGCCCGGGAAGAGCACTGCGAAGCTCATGTGGTTATCTGACTTCCGATATTTGTCGTTGGTTACCGGACCATCTTTGCACGGTTCGAGAATCGCTACTCAACGAGAGATCGCGCCACTTCGACAAGGCGTTCCACATCATGACTGTCTACGTCCTGATGACAGACAATTCGCATGGTCGTGGAAGAGAGCTTTCCACATAGGATGGCCCGGCCTTCGAGTTCAGCCAGGAATCTATCGATGTCTACCGGGAAGTGTTCCTGCTCGATAATCACCATGTTCGAGTCGACCCGGGAGATCTCACCAACTCCGGGAAGCTCACCGAGGGCAGCGGCGAGCTTGGCCGCCAACTCGTGATCCTCCTCCAATCGCCTCCAGCCGGCCAGCGCGATCCTGGCGGCTGCCGCCAGAACACCCGCCTGCCGCATCCCGCCTCCCAACCTTTTTCGAACGCGTCGTGCCTCGCGAATGAGCTCGGATGTACCGCAAACAACCGAGCCGACCGGCGCACCAAGGCCTTTCGAGAAAGAAAAGGCGACGGTGTCCGTCCCGGCTGCGACTTCCGACGGCTCCGCTCCTGCCGCTACGGCGGCGTTGAACAACCGGGCACCGTCGAGATGCACAGCAGCACCGGCGCTGCGCGCCATTTCCGTCACCCTGGCCATGTGTGCGAGGGGAACCAGGTTGCCGTTGAAGGTGTTCTCGAGGCTGACGAGGCGGTAAACCCCGATATGGTCATCTGCCGGCTGGTTGAGATAGGCGGCGAGGTGATCGAGATCGATCGCTCCTGCCAGGGCGTCAATCTCTCGAATTGCCACACCGCTATTGGCCTGTGCCGCCGAAGCCTCCCACTGACGAACGTGAGCTCCGCGTGCGACGAGTACCTCATCGCCAATACGGGTATGGATTGCCACTGCAACCTGGTTCGCCATGGTGCCAGATGCCATAAACAGAGCTGCTTCTTTGTCGACGATGGCAGCGGCCTCATCTTGAAGTCGGTTGATCTCGGGATCTTCGCCGTATACGTCATCGCCGACTTCGGCCTCGGCCATGGCTTTTCTCATGGCCATCGTCGGACGGGTCACGGTGTCGGACCTAAAATCGGCAATGCCGTTGTCAAAAGCCATGAACTCGTTGAGCCTTTCCATCGAAGATCCTACGGTCTGGCGGTCGACCCCTCAATCGACACCACGGCCCCTATGATGCCCGCTTCACAAGATCTGGACACTGCATGAACACCACACACATACCGATCGTCGGCGGCACCACCCTGTCGCTGCCCACCAGTTTTGATCGCCTGTGGGATCTTGCCACCAACATCTGGTGGACCTGGGATCACGAGGCACAGGAGCTCTGGAGGCGCACAGATCCGCAGCGATGGGCCGAGGTTGGAAATCCGGTTGCCCACCTGCACGGCGTGGAGCCCGAGGTATGGGATACCCTCGAGACCGACGTCGCCTACGTCGACCTGTATGAACGCGTGGTTCGACGCTTCGACACATACATGAAGTCGTCGGATACCTGGTTCAGCGACCGGGGAGCCGACCTCGCCGGCCCGATCGCATATCTATGCACCGAGTACGGTCTGCACGACAGCCTCCGCTTCTATTCCGGAGGTCTCGGCGTGCTGGCAGGCGACCACCTCAAGACTTCATCGGATCTCGGTATTCCCCTTGTTGCGGTCGGATTGTTCTACAGACGGGGATATTTTCACCAGGCCATTGATCCCCATGGGGATTCTCAGCACTATTACGCCCCGGTAGATTTGAGCGGGATCCCGGCCTATCCCGTTGCAGACCGCACGGGCGCTCCCCTGCGTATCCCTCTCGAATTTCCGGGACGCATCGTCGAGGTGGCGGTTTGGAAAGTTCAGGTCGGGCGCGTGTCGTTGCTGATGCTCGACACCGATCTCCCTGAAAACGAGGCGTACGATCGCTCGATCACGCACCTGCTGTACGTGCGGGGACGCGATGCGCGTCTTGCTCAAGAGATCGTTCTCGGCTTCGGAGCGGTCAGGTTGCTCGACCAGCTCGATATCGCTCCAAGCGCCTGGCACGTCAATGAGGGACACGCCGCATTTTCCCTCATCGAGCGCCTCCAGCGTCAGCCTGGAGATTCGCTCGAAGAACGTATGGCTGAGGTCAAACAGAACACGCTCTTCACCCTCCACACGCCGGTCCCGGCCGGGAACGAGAAGTTCGATATGAACTCGGTGCTGCGATACACCGACTACCTCGTTCCCGACCTTCCCCGGGAGCTCGTGGCGCATCTCGGTCGGGTCGATGACTTTGATCAGGCACCGTTCGACATGGGCGGGCTGGCCATTGCGCTGGCGGCAAAGGTAAATGGAGTCAGTCAGCGCCACGGCTTCGTCGCGTCGGAAACCTGGCGGCATCGGATCGGCGATGAAGCAGAGGGCATCACCAACGGGGTACACGTCCCTACGTGGATCGGAACGGCGACGAGCCGTCTGTTCAGCGAAGCGATAGGCAGCGATTGGGAGAGGAAACTCACCCACGCGGATGTATGGGACGTGATCCGGGACCTGGACCCGGCCGAAGTGTGGGCTGCGCATGGAACGCAAAAGCGAGTATTGCTCAGATCACTCCGTGCCCGAATTCGAAGCCAGTTCGCTCGACACGGGGCGGGACCGGATTGGTTGAAAGAGATCAACGACATGTTGCCGGAGGACCGTTTGACGATCGGGTTCGCAAGGCGGTTCGCAACGTACAAGCGGGCCACCCTGGTGCTTTCAGATCTTCCGAGACTCCAGCACATTCTCACGAATCCCGAACGCCCTGCCCAGATCGTGTTTTCCGGCAAGGCTCACCCTGCCGACAAGGGAGGTCAGGAACTCATCGCTCGTATCCATGAGCTTGCCCAACGACCCGAATTCCGCGGACACCTCTTCTTCATCGAGGACTATGACATGGAATTGGGACATCTGCTGACCGCAGGATGCGACGTCTGGCTCAACAATCCCACGCCTCCCAAAGAAGCCAGCGGGACCTCCGGTATGAAGGCAGCCATCAACGGGTGTCTCAACCTGTCGATTCCGGATGGCTGGTGGGCAGAGGCGGTTGACCACGGAGTCAACGGCTGGACCTTCGGCCCGCAAGGCCTGGATCCAAACGACGACCTTCATGATGCCGACAGCCTGTATCAAGTGCTCGAAAAAGAAGTGATTCCGACCTACTACGAGCGTAATGTCGATGGCCTCCCGGAGCCATGGATTCAGATGATGCTCAATTCGATCGCTGCCTGCACGCATCGGTTCTCGAGCCATCGCATGCTGGCCGAGTACACGAACGAGGCGTACCTACCCCTCGGATCCCGGACTTAAACAGGCTCGGCCGAGTCCAGTATCTCGCGCAACTCATCCTCTGTTCGGGAGTCGTCTAGTGCGCCCGGGTCCAGCGGGATGATGACGATATAGGCGTCAACCGACCTGTGGTGGCCGGATATCTCTGTGATTCCACCAGCATCGAACCTGCTCGTGTCGGGAAACTCCTCACTTATGAAGAATGGATTCTGGCCACACGCATCCGACAGCGAACATGCAAACACCTCATCGCCGGTTCCGATGACGATCCGGATCGTTTCCGCCTCGTCCTGAATCGCGAATGCGTCCCCGGAGAGGACAGGTGTGCTCACGTTGCTGCATGTCCACCCTGACGGAACAATGACGCGCAACCCCACGACACCGGACGAGCAATAATCGGCGGCTGTAGATGTGGAGGTGACTGAACTGGCGGGCGGAAGCGAGGTGGTCGAGACATCGCCGGATTCTGTTGATGTTCCGCCTGTCGTGGTCTCGGACCTGGCTTGCGTGGTTGGGGTCGAGGTGCTTGTTGGTGAGGCTGCAGCAAGTGTCGTAGACGCTCCGTCAGGAGACCCCTGGGTCGCAGGTGGCGCTGTGGTCGTGGTCGCGCTGTTGGGAAGAGCCGCAGCCTGATCGGCAGCGGTGACGAGTGGATCCGAACCGGGGGCGCCACCGCAGGAGACGACGACCTGTACCAGAATCATGAGAGGGATCAGCTTTCGACGCACGAGCTACAGCGTCCCGTGTTCGCTCAGGACGGTCCGGATACCTTTCACGGCCTGCCCAATGCGTTGCTCGTTCTCCACGAGAGCGAACCGAACGAAGCCCTCACCCGAAGGACCGAAACCGATGCCGGGACTCACTGCCACGCCGGCTTCGCGCAACAGCAGCTTGGCAAATTCGAGAGAGCCGATCTCGATGAATGATCGCGGCATCGGAGCCCACACGAACATCGTCCCACGTGGACGGGGTATCTCCCACCCCGCCCTGGCCAAACCGTCGATCAACCCATCCCGGCGACGTTTGTAGATGGCCGAGACCTCTCGTGGGTAGTGGTCGTGTTCGTTGAGCGCGATGATGGACGCAATCTGGATGGGTTGAAACGTTCCATAATCGAGATACGACTTCAGCTTCGCCAGCGCTGCCACCATCGCGGGATTTCCTGCTACGAATCCCACTCGCCACCCGGCCATGGAATGCCCCTTTGTCAGGGTGTAGAGCTCTACTGCAACATCTCTGGCCCCGGGCACCTGCAAAATGCTGGGTGGCTCGTAGTCGTCATAGACGAGATCGGCATATGCGAAATCGTGGACGATCCTGACATCTCGTTCCCGGGCCAGCTGCACGAGTCTGTGGAAGAAGTCGAGGTCCACACAAAGCCCGGTGGGGTTGTGAGGAAACGAAACGACGATGACACGTGGTTTCGGGATGATCTCGTTGAATGCGGCCTCGAGCCTGAAGAAGAAGTTGCCGTCTCGATCGAGGGTCACCCGCCGCACTTCCGCGCCTGCCATGACCGGGGCGTAGATGTGAATGGGATACGAAGGCTCCGGTACCAGCGCGGTATCTCCCGGCTGAACCAGCGTCCACATGAGGTGGGCCAGCCCCTCCTTGGCGCCGATCGTGGTGATGACCTCGGTCTCTGGATCGAGCGTCACCCCGAAGCGGCGTTGATATCGATCGGCGAGCGCTTTTCGAAGATTGGGAATCCCCCTGGACGACGAATAGCGGTGATTCGTCGGTTTCTGAGCTGCTTCAATCAGTTTCTCGACAACCGCCGGCGGCGACGGAAGGTCGGGATTTCCGAATCCGAGGTCGACGATATCGCGCCCGTTCTGGCGGGCTTCGATCTTGAGCTGATTGACTTCGGCAAATACATAGGGTGGCAGGTTGCCGACACGTCGAAATTCCATCGCAAGAGGTTACGTCGACACCCCGATCACGGGATGGATTGGCTGGCTGTACAACAGTGAGCCATACGGCTGGAGACGCTGCGAGCGGCAATACCTCCGGACCTGACTCAGGTGTGGAGGTAGCGTCTGACTGCCTTCCGAACCGTCCAGGGCACCATGCTGGAACCCCAATCGATGAGCCCCTCGATGACCTCGAGAACATCACTGGAGCCCTCCCAGTATTCTCGAACAACCACCTCACCAGCTGCATCCATGAGGTATTGCAGCGCAAGAATCAGCAACAAAATGTCATCGAGTTGGCCGACCACCGGAATCCAACCCGGAAGCACATCGAACGGTGACATGGCATAGGCGACAGCAACGCCTGCGAACAGCCGTGCCTTCAGCGGGATCCGGGGATCTTTGGTGAGGCGCCAGCCCAGTTTTACGAGATTGGGCAACAAGGCCAGCGCTTCTTCTGCCGCGCGATACGGCTTGGTTGGCTGAGAGGCCGCCGCTGATGATCGAAAAACACCCATGAAGACGCCAGATTAATCGTCGATGACGATTCGCTGAATGGAGCGATCGGGCCGGACCGTTGATTCAGAGTCCGGTCGAGCCAGTTCGCTCAGAATGACCTGAACTGCCTTCAACACTTCGCTGAGCGCGAGCCCCATGTGTATGCCCGCTCGCATGAGCGCCTTTCGAGTTCGTGTATCCATTTGCGTATCCGTCCCATCAGGCCGCTGTTCACATGATCGCCGTTCAATGTGGGCCGAGCCAACCCCAGGGGGCAACGATCTCACCGGCGACGGAATCGTGGGCCCTCGGCGCCGTCGACGGTTTCTGTGATCAGGTGAACGTAACCGTCAGGACCCCTTCTGACAACTTTGCGCCGTGGACTTCCCTGCGCTTCAGCGAATCCGGCAGAATGAACGCTCGCCGGTACGGACCGACGGTCACAACGATCTCGTCCCCGACACGAATGACGTCCACGTCTCCCTTGTCCGCAAACGGTATGGCCAGCGTCATGACGACATCGTCGCCGACCTCCGACACGTGGAAAGGTTCGGCCATGGAAAGCCGTGCGGCCGGATCTACACCTTCGTACAGCTCATCACACAAAAGGCGCAACTTTTCCACACCCACCATTTCCTCGTCAAAGAGCCGTAACCGACGGCGATCGACTTCGGCAAAACCCTGCTCCACCGTCTCGAGGTGGGCAGCCTGAATCTCCTGCCAGCGCTTGAAGTATGGATCTGTGATCGTATCTGGCAGCACTCGATTGACGATCACCGAGTCGACTGCATACCCGAACAGGCCGAGATACGTGTAGGTGCGGCGGGCTTCGGAGATCACCATCTTTTCCGGATTGACGACGAGGCGAGCACTCGTGATCTCGGGGTTGGTGAGGATGTCGCGAACTCCGCTGATGCGGCCGTAGAAGCCCTCGACAGAATCGAGCACCTCGTTGCCGGCGATTGGCATCGACGTCATCCGGCTGATGACAGGGCGAACGGCTTTGTGAAACTTCTTTCCCGCAGGGAAGATCTTCTCCATGTACCAGGCCAGAACTTCGGGAAGCGACAGGAGGCGCAACGTCTCCGCGGTGGGTGCACAGTCGATGACGAGGAGGTCGTATGCATTCGACATGGTGTGATCTTTGACGTCTGCGAGGGCGAACAGCTCGTCCATGCCAGGAAACACGGCCATTTCCTCCGCTTCGACGCCGGAAAGGCCGGACCAATCAAAAAGATCCGATAGATAATCTCGTACCTCGCCCCAATACTGTTCGAGTCGACGCTGCGAATCGATTTGCTGAGCGTCGAGGTTCTCCATGACCCCCGTCGGGGAGTCGCCAAGCGGCACCGCAAACGCGTCGGCGAGGCTGTGAGCTGGATCGGTAGACATCACGAGCGTTCGATGGCCGACGTCTGCCGCACCCAGAGCCGTAGCCGCCGCCACAGTTGTTTTTCCGACTCCCCCCTTGCCCGTCACGAGCAGCACGCGCATTTACGCTCGACCTGCTCGCTTTACGAGTGACTTGAGAGCCGAGTTCGTGATCTGCTTTTCTACCTGGCGCCGAAGCAACTTCGGCACGGGGAACGTGGGTTCGACCGTGAGGGTGTATTCGACAGCGGTGCCACCACCCTCTACATCGAAGAACTCGTACATACCTTCGAGGCTCTTCACATCGTCGGATTCCACCAATGACCAGGCGACGCGAGCAATACCTTGGTACTCGTAGGCGAGAACATACGAGATGGTTTTGCCGAAGGACTCGAGACGGAATTCAGCCAGCGCTGGTAAACCGTTCTCGCCCACTTCGCGGACGTCCACGGCTTCGACCCCGTCAACCCATTCGGGATATCGAGCGAGATCGACCACGACCTCGAATAACGTTTCCGCGTCGATGTCGCAAACGATCTCGGCTTTTGTGGCTTCAGGCATTACATACCTGCCGATTGCCATATTCGTTGCAAGGGGATTTCATGGTGAGAGACTACGCCGAGCCAATCAGTGACGTGCGGAGTCGCCATGACGGACCGGGCGCCCGGTCGCGCGAAAGTAGCCGACGTTTCGACACAGCGTCCGACCGATCCGCCAGGACACAGCCTGGGGTTGATGAATATCTCCAAAGTAATGAAAGAGGGGCTGGTGCTCGAGCACGTAATCAAGCACGGGCCGGGACCCCTTGTTGGTACCGGCCACGACGTCTACCGACAGCTGTGGGATCGCAGGTGGCACATGGGTGCCGAGTATGTCGACCGGCCCGATCGCCGCCAATCGTTCTGCGAGAACCTCGTCTGGAACCTCACCGGGAACTCCCATACGAGATGGGACTCCACCACCGACGATGCCGACAGACCATCCGTCGACTTCAATGACGCCGCTCTGGATGAACGAAGCTGACGATGGCAAGTGGTACTCGAGGCGGTCGGGGCGGTCGACATTGCCGAAGGTCACAAATGCCTTTTCGCCGGTCATTGCGGCACAGATCGATGCGTATGCCTGCTCAATGCGGCTCTCGAAATCCCGGCGCAAATCTTCCGGTTCCCGTCGTTCCCTGAGAGCCTTCCAATGAGCGGATACGCTGTCCCAATCCTCCGCCGTCCGATGCACGATCATCCCTGCTACCCATTCGTGACCCGCCACGTCAGCCAGGATCCCGTCGGCGGTTCGATAATCGATGTAGTTGATCAGGTCTCCCAAAACCAGGACCGTTTCGCCCATTTGGAACGTTCTGCGAAGGGCTGCAACCGCGCCGTGCACATCCGAGACAATCAGCACCGCGCCTCGATTTCGGCGATCGCCCAGGAAGCGTGCTCGCTCAGCAGCTCGGAATCATGATCGAGATAGGTTCGTACCGCTTCGAGGGCACCGGCTCCGGCCGTGTTCCCGACTGCTATCAACGCGTTCCGGCGTAGATAGTCAGGATCTCGCTTCGGAAAGTAGAAATGGCCGTACCCGGTGAGAAGCTCGTCGTCCGATGCCTCGAGCAGTTCGATCAGCGAGAGGGTGCCACGCTCGATCTTGGAGGCTGCCAACCAGCGTTCGCCAGGTGGACAGGCGTCGAGGCAGTCGTCGCATCCGTAAACCCGATCTTCCACCGCATGTCGCAGCTCGAGTGGAATGGGACCAGGGGCCTGCAATATCGCCGCCAGACACCGGCGCGCATCGATGACTCCGGGTGCGATGATTGCTCCTGTCGGACATGCCGGCATGCAAGCGACACACGACCCGCAGGAGCGGTCCATCGGTTCATCGACGACGAGCGGAGCGTTGGTGACGACCGAACCGAGGAGGATCCATGGACCGTACTTGGGAGCGAGCACCATCGAACTCTTGCCCCACCACCCGACACCGGCCCGCACTGCTGCCGCTCGATCGACGAGCCGGTTGTCGTCGACCAGTACCTCCCCGTTCCAGCCGTGAGACTTCAGGTGATCGGCTATCGCTCCTAGACCGGCTCGCAACGGTGCGTAATGGTCGTCCGTGGCAAATCGCGCAACCCGTCCGGTTTCGCCCGGGTTGCCGTCCGGAGAGCCCGCCCCGGGCAAGTACGTTGAGGCCCCCACGACGATCCGGTCTGCCCAAGGAAAACTCTTCCGAACATCGGTGGCTACGGAGGGGCGGTTGTAGGTGAACGTCAACTTCGAAGACAGACCTTCGGCCTTGCGACGAACCAGTTCGGCTTCAACGTCGGGAAACGGCTCGGCTGAACACACGCCTACGGCAACCAGATCCTCTCCTCCAATCGTGTGGAGTGCCTCGGATGTGGTTGCGCACTTCATGACAAGCCCAGTCTGGCTGCAGGGCCTCGTTTTTCAAATATCGTTGAGGCTAAGCGCGGTCTTGCGGGACCAATATGTGCGAAACGGTGGTCGTGCGGTAGCCTCGCTTCATGGCCAACAAGATCCATTCTCAGGACGTCACGGAGGGACCTGCCAAGGCCGGGGCCAGAGCGATGTTGCGGGCCGTGGGGCTCACCGAGGAGGATTTCTCAAAACCTCAGGTCGGTCTGGTTTCTGCCGGAAACGAAGTCACCCCGTGCAATATCACCGGCCCGATGCTGGCCGAACGTGCCAAAACCGGCGTGAGAGCAGCAGATGGGGTGGGTCTCGTCTTCACGACGATCGCTGTATCCGATGGGATATCCATGGGTCACGAAGGCATGCGGGCCTCACTCGTGAGCCGCGAGGTCATCGCCGACTCCGTCGAGCTGGTGATGCACGCAGAGCGTTTCGACGCGATGGTCACCATCGCCGGTTGCGACAAATCGCTGCCGGGCATGCTCATGGCTTCTGCCCGAATCAACCTGCCGGGTGTGTTTCTCTATGGCGGATCTTCTCTGCCGGGACACTGGAACGGCAAGGACATCTCGATTGTCGACGTCTTCGAGGCCATCGGGGCCGTTTCGGAGGGAAGACTGCAATCCGAGGATCTTCTCGAAATCGAGCGCAGTGCATGTCCGGGGATTGGTTCATGTGCGGGGATGTTCACGGCCAACACGATGGCGGCGGTCGGTGAGGCGATCGGAATGTCCCTTCCCGGATCTGCGACCGTGCCTGCGATCGACCCGAGGCTCGAGGATTATGCAGTCCGCTCCGGTGAGGCAGCCATGCAACTGCTCAATGCCAACATCCGCCCGCGAACGATCATGACGCGCCAGGCATTCGAAAACGCCGTAACCACCGTCATGGCCCTCGGCGGATCAACCAACGCCGTGCTCCATCTCCTCGCAATTGCCCGCGAAGCCCGGGTTGAGCTCAGCCTGGAAGACTTTGACGCAATCTCCCGGCGAACGCCGCACGTGGGTGATTTGAAGCCGTTTGGCGAGTATCACATGGTTGATCTCGACCGGATCGGAGGTGTCCCTGTTGTGCTCAAAGCGCTCCTCGATGGCGGCTATCTTCACGGCGACGTCATGACCGTCACCGGCAAAACGATGGCAGAAAACCTGGAAGGTATCTCATTTCCGGCTGATCAAGGGGTGATCCGAAAGCTCGACGAGCCGATTGCGGTTGAAGGAGGAATCGCGGTGCTGCGGGGGTCACTGAGTCCCGAGGGAGCCGTGGTGAAAATGGCCGGCATCGAACTCGATGTCTTTGAGGGTCCTGCTCGCGTCTTCGATGATGAAAAAGATGCTCTAGACGCGCTGTTCAACCATCAACTGCACCACGGCGACGTGGTCATCATTCGCTACGAAGGTCCGAAAGGTGGCCCGGGCATGCGCGAGATGCTCCAGATCACGGCTGCCATCAAAGGGGCGGGCTTCGGTAAGACGATTTTGTTGATCACGGACGGTCGATTCAGCGGGGGAACCACCGGACTGTGCATAGGGCATGTGGCTCCCGAGGCAATGGCGGGCGGCCCGATTGCACTCATCAGAGAAGGAGACACGATCCGGGTCGATATCCCGAATCGAACGCTCGATATCGTCGCAGACGATCTCGATGAACGCAGAGCAGACTGGAAGCCGATCGAACCCCGCTACTCGACCGGCGTCCTGGCGAAGTACGCCAAGCTCGCGGGATCGGCAGAGACCGGAGCAAGCCTCGAGTAGCTGCACCACCGGCCGGAGGCTCCTCACCCCCCCATTCCGAACCAGTACGGGTGGGACCACAACCTCGCTCGGCACACCTCTTGTCCCGGCCGCAGTACGGCGAGAGGTTCGATGTTTATCAGGAAGCCCTGGTGCCGCCTGTTTTCGACGGGCCTGGCTCTCCTGCGTCTTTCGACACGCTAGCGCTCGAGCTACCTTCGACCGGATGGTTTCCGTGCTCCTGATCGTTGGTGACGGCATCTTTCGGCACCAGCTTCAACGGAGGGACCAGGCCGACGTTCGCCAAATTTCCGAGCGCCTCGATTTCATGATCGTTGACGGTCAACCTTCGGCGTACGTTCGCTCCCACACCCAGGTCGGCCAGCAAGACGGTCACGATG
>JBFGAX010000002.1:0-90313 GCA_041567895.1 Acidimicrobiia bacterium | reverse complement strand
CGAATAAGCGGCCGATCGCTTACCCTCGGCAATCCCAGCAAGGGTCAGGGTGGCGGGGCCGGTTTCTGCCTGAGCTGCGATCTCCTTGACGATGCCGTAATGGTCGCTCGTGAACCATTCGGAGATCTTGCCGATCAGCCAACCGACAACGAGGCCGATGACGACCGCAAGCCACAGTCCGATTGGATTATCGACCCCGGCAGTGTCACCGAAGAGCAGGAATGCAACGACCAGCGCCGCAACGGCAGCGAGCAACATCGCCATGTTGGTACCGCGGTGAAGTGCCGCGGCCAGGTCGTCGGCGCTTCTCGGCTTGACGAGGAACGCTCCGACTATCGAGGCAACCATGCCAACCGCGGCAATCGCGAGCGGGAACGCTATGGCTGCCGGAAGGAATTCCTGGCCCTGAAACGCGACGGCTGCGAACACGATCGGAGCAACCAGCGAACCTACGTAGCTCTCGAAAAGGTCGGCGCCCATACCCGCCACGTCGCCAACGTTGTCGCCGACGTTGTCCGCAATCGTTGCTGGATTGCGAGGGTCGTCTTCCGGAATACCGGCTTCGACCTTGCCAACCAGGTCGGCGCCAACGTCAGCCGCCTTGGTATAGATGCCACCGCCCACGCGTGCGAAGAGGGCAATCGAGGAAGCTCCGAGGCCCATGGCCGCCACGACATCGAAAGGCAAGTCGATCTCAACCCAGTTGACCCAGAGCAGGAACATCAGCACGAATCCGAACAAGCCGAGGCCTGCAACCGAGAATCCCATGACCGCCCCACCACGAAAAGCGAGAGGCAGAGCAGCCTGCACCCCGCCAATGCGGGCGGCTTCGGCGGTCCGGTTGTTGGCGGCCGTGGCAATCCTCATGCCGACGAAACCGGCAAATGCCGACAGCAATGCACCGAAGACATAGGCCACCGCCTTCGCCCCACCGTTGTCGAGGAGCGTGAGAATCAGGATGGTCATGATCACGACAAACCCCGAGATCCAGGTGTATTCACGCTTGAGGAACGCCATGGCGCCCTCCCTGATGGCATCACCGATCTCGACCATGCGCACGTTGCCAGGGTCAGCAGCAACTACCTGCCTGGCGAACACGGTTGCGAGCACCAACGCCGCTATCGCTGATGCGCCGGCCAGCCAAACCCAAATATCCGGATCCACGTACCTGCTCCTAAGGGGGGAAAAATCTCGGCGAGTATAGGGCGATCGTCGAGGCAGCTCGCGAAGAAATTGGTTCGGTCAGGCCGTTCTCGATCGCATGCGAAGCAACAGATAGCCACCTACCCCGGCAACGGCGGATCCGATGAAAATTCCGATCTTGGCCAGATCGACGAGAGGCGATTGGGCTTCGAACGCCAGTTCAGTGATGAACAGCGATACCGTGAACCCGACGCCGGCCAGCATCGCGAGTCCGGTCATCATCCGCCAGTTGGCACCCCGCGGCATGCTGCCGATTCCAGCTTTCACAGCCAGCCATGCAAACAACGTCACTCCGAATGTCTTGCCCAACACCAGGCCGAGCGCCACACCGAGCGCCACCCCACTCGTTATCGCCTCTCCGATGTCAACGCCATCGAAGCTGATCCCGGCGTTCGCAAGTGCAAAAAGTGGAACGACGAAAAACGACGTCCAGGGCGCCAGTGCATGCTCCAGCCTCGTCAGCGGGGCAACGGAATCGCGAGCAACTTTCGCGAGCTGCAGGACTTCGAAATCGACCTCTTCGCGGGCGTCCTGAGTCGTTTCGTCAGCCGAATACAACTCGATCGTGCGCCTCGCCAGCGCATCGTACTCACGGCTCGAATAGAAAGGCCTTGCCGGTGTTATCAGACCGATCGCCACGCCCGCCAGCGTTGCGTGCACTCCGCTCTCCAACATGAAATACCACGCCAGAATCCCCAATACCCAGTAGACCCCCGTGAGCCGCACGCTCGTGCGTGAGAGCACGTAGATGAGCGCCAGCATCCCGATTGCTGCCAAGAGCCAACCGAAAGCAAGGTCGCTCGTATAGAAAATGGCGATGACCGCTATGGCGCCGATGTCATCGACGATCGCCAACGCGAGCAAAAAGAGCTTGGCCGTGAGAGGGACCCTGCTCCCGAGCAACGCAACGATGCCCACTGAAAACGCGATGTCGGTTGCCATGGGAATCCCCCAACCCGATCCGGCGTCTTCGATCCCGGCCGCAAACGCCACGTAGATCAGGGCGGGCACGACCATCCCCCCGAGTGCGGCAATGGCCGGGAGGGCGGCTGTTTTGGCATCGTTCAGCTCACCGATGACCAGCTCTCGCTTGATCTCCATGCCTACCACGAAGAAGAACAACACCATCAGTCCATCATTGATCAGATGCTTGATCGATTCGTCCAGGATGTGCAGGTCACCCAACTCCACAACCACGTGGTAATCGAGCAATCCGAAGTAGGAATCTGCGAACGCCGAATTCGCCCAGATCAGCGCCACGACAGCCATGATGAGCAACACGACGCCGGACGACGCTTCGAGGTCCATGAAGCGTCGCACCGGCCTGACGAACAGCGTCGGTACCGGGCGATCGGACTGTACCCAGGTGGGGCGTCGCTTGATTGGAGGTTCGACGTGAGCCATGGCCGGTCAAGGCTACCGGATCTCGCGTCAGTGAAGTTCTGTCGAGCACTGCTCCAATTGTCCGACCCGTGGCCTACCCTCGTGCGGATGGACCGGCTGATCAAGGAGTGGCGCGACGACCCCGACGTCGCCGGCCGATTGGCCCACATCGAGATCACCCCCGAGCGCTCGCCGGTCTATGCCGACATCGACCTGTCGCCGGGAGTGCGCGCCCGGCTGGCGTCTCTGCAGATCTCAGGGCTGTACGGTCACCAGGCTGAGGCCGTTGAGCTGGTGCGGGGCGGAAACCACACCGTCGTCGTTGCCGGGAC
Source organism: Acidimicrobiia bacterium (assembly GCA_041567895.1). Classification (GTDB taxonomy): domain Bacteria; phylum Actinomycetota; class Acidimicrobiia; order Spongiisociales; family SHLN01; genus JABDOU01. Next base: position 87,395 of record JBFGAX010000002.1, on the reverse strand, counting down.
GGCCTCAGGAAAATCACTTGCCTACCAGATTCCGATCGCCGAGGCCATTGAGGAGGAACCGAAATCGACGGCAATCGCCATGTACCCGACCAAAGCCCTCGCTCAAGATCAGCTGAGGGGTTTTGCAATCTTCGACCAGAAGAATCTGGTCGCTGCGACCTACGACGGGGACACCGATAGATCTCAACGCACCTGGGTGCGCAAGCATGCCAATGTGCTGCTCACCAACCCGGACATGTTGCACATCGGCATTCTGCCCAACCATGCCCGATGGGCCGACTTTTTCCACCGCCTTCGCTTTGTCGTTGTAGATGAGATGCACATGTTGCGGGGAGTGTTCGGAACCCATGTTTCCATGACTCTGCGAAGGCTCCGGCGCATCGCCGATCACTATGGATCTCAGCCGACGTTCGTGTTCACCTCGGCCACCATCGGCAATCCGGATGATCTGGCTTCCGGGCTGATCGGTGATGAAGTGGCGGTTGTCGACCGCGACGATTCCCCGACGGGTCGCAAACACTGGGTGTTGTGGAACCCTCCGCTCGACGCCGATGACCCCGAAAGCGGCGATCGCGGCAGCCCGGTTGCCGAATCAGCGGAAGTCATGGCTCGAATCGTCGAGCAGGGGCATCCCACGATCGTGTTTGCCAGGAGCCGAAAGGCAACCGAGCTCATCTATGCCAGGGTGAGAGATCGGCTGCCATCGGCGCTCGCCGACCGCGTGGCACCTTATCGAGGAGGCTACAAGGCGGCCGACCGGCGAGAAACCGAACGGCGATTGTTTGCGGGAGAGCTGATTGGCGTCGTGACGACAAACGCGCTCGAGCTTGGCATCGATATCGGAGGCCTCGAGGCGGCGATCCTGACGACGTATCCCGGAACGATCGCATCTCTGCGACAGCAGGCGGGGCGTGCCGGGCGTTCTCGGGCCGAATCCATTGCCGTTCTGGTCGGCGGCTCCGACGCACTCGACCAGTACTTCATGCATCATCCCGAGCAACTGTTTTCCAGAGCACCGGAGGCAGGCGTTATCAACCCCACCAACCCTCTGATTCTCGACGGTCATCTCACCTGTGCGGCTTATGAGCTTCCGCTAGAGCCGGCTGACAGGCGCTTCTTTGGTGACCACCTCGAGGAGGCAGGCACACGACTCGTGGCTCAAGGGCGCCTGCGGCTCGGAGCCGGAGGGCTCATCTGGGGTCGAGGAGCGTCACCCGCGTCCGGCATCGGCCTCCGCTCGTCGGGTGGACCACCGATTTCGATCATTGACGGCCGTCGCGGTGAATTGCTCGGCACCGTTGGGCGAACCCAGGCCTACGGTCAGGTTCATGAAGGAGCCGTGTACCTTCACCAGGGGTCGAGCTATCTCGTACACAAACTCGACCTCGATCGATCGGAGGCTCGCGTCAGCGAAGAGACCCTCGGCTATTACACAGAACCCAAAGAGGACAAGTGGATCGAAGTTCTAGAGGTCACCGAACATCGTCCGCTGGGAGCCGTCGGCCTGGCACACGGCCGGGTGCAAGTCGAATCCCAGATCACCGGTTTCAAGCGCAAATCGCGACGCGGTGGCGAGAACCTCGGTATGGAGTACCTCGAACTGCCACCGCAGACCTACGAGACTCAAGCCTTCTGGTTCACAATTCCGGATGCACTGTTCGACGAGGCAGGGATCGGACCCCGTGAGATACCGGGAACTCTTCATGCCGCCGAACACGCGGCCATCGGGATGATGCCGCTCTTCGCCATTTGCGATCGCTGGGACATCGGAGGAATATCAACCCCGTTTCACCCCGATCTCGAAGCCGGTGCTGGATGGTTCATCTACGACGGTCACGCCGGCGGATCCGGTATAGCCCCGATTGGTTTCGATCGGGCGGCCGACCTCCTGCTTGCCACGCTTCGGGTCATCAATGAATGCCCTTGTGTGAGCGGATGTCCTTCATGCGTACAGTCGCCAAAGTGTGGGAACTTCAACGACCCGCTCGACAAAGCTGGAGCTGCGGCACTTCTGCGAGCCGCAGGTGTCGACTCTGACTAGACGGCGTTCATTCAAACCCCGATATCTTCGTTCCACAGCTCCGGATTGTTCTCGATGAAATCGCTCATCAGGCGCATGCACGTCTCATCGTTGACGATTTGGAGTACGACACCACGCGATGCAACGTACTCCTCGGGCCCTCGAAACGTTCGGTTCTCGCCGATGACGACACGCGGTATGTCGTACAGCAAAACTGCCCCGCTACACATGTCACAGGGAGACAATGTCGAATACAGGACCGACCGCCGATAATCGGCCGCAGACAGGCGCCCGGCATGTTCGAGACAGTCCATCTCGGCGTGTAACACTGGACTCGCCTTCTGGACCCGACGGTTGTGGCCACGTCCCACGATTTCGCCGTCAATCACCAGAACGGAACCGATCGGAATACCCCCCTCCTCTGCACCGACCAATGCCTCGTTGATCGCCGCAGACAAGAACTCATCCACAGTGCCTCCTCCCGTTAACCGTACCTACAACAGAACAATGCCCCGGGTAACCCGGGGCATTGTTCGTTGACCAGCAGGTCACGTTCGCGCTACTCGACGGCATCCTCGGCAGCATCCTCGGCTGCGTCCATCATTTCGCCTGCGGCTTCTTTTGCAGAATCGACTGCATCACCAGCAGCGTCCTTGGCGGCTTCCATCTCGTCGCCGTCGATCTTGTCGGCCAGCTTTTCGGCCATGTCGTCGACCTTGTCGAGCTGTTCTGAAAACTTTCCATCCGTCTTTTCGTCGACGAAGTCGGTCACTTTTTCAACCCCATCGGCCACCTTGTCGGCCATATCTCCCATTGCATCTCGTGCTTTGTCGAGGAAGCTCATCCTGATTCGGTCCTTTCTTAGGCAGTGCCATTGTATCTGCCGCGCCATCGCTGCCCGCTCGGACTGCCCCACAATCTGAACGGGCCGATTTCATCCGGGGTCCGTTTCGGAGGTCAAAACTCCGGTTGAATGTCCCGGGTCGATTTCCCACGATTTCGACGACGAGACCACCACCATATCGGGGTGCTTGACCGATACCTGCGCGCAGTCGCTCTCGCCGATCTGGATACGATCATGAGTTTGTATGGTCCCGAGCCGGTCATGATGCGTATCGATCAGGTTGCCAGAGGACGACAAGCAGTCGAAGCATGGTGGCGTGAGTATCTGGAAAACCTCGGGAAGGTCGTGACCTTCTCTGCCGAACAATCCGAGGAAGCCGAGGATCTCGTGTTGCTCGAGGCGGTGCTCCACACGTCTTTCGGGGCAGCGGACCTGGTAGAGATGATGACACTGTCCGATGGTTTGATCGACCATCATGTGACCTCGGTCACGGCGATGCACCTGAAAGAGGAACCGGTTTAGGCCGCTTCCACGGCCCGGTTCAAGAGCGTTCGGACGGCGCTGCGCTGGTAAGCCTCGAAATCGGCTACTCCTTCATCGAATCCGACGACGGCAGCCACATCCAACCGCTCTCCAGGATCGCCGACAACCGCGAGTTCATCCATCAATTCCCGGGCTGCCTCGAGCGTATGGCGATTGCCGCGTGCGAGGGTGATGAGGTCCTCAACCGCCGATTCATAATCGACTGCAGACTCAACGAGTGTGTAGGCCCGGTAGAAGATGTTATGAGCCAGCGTCATAACGAATCCATCGGTATTTGCCCGAAAAACATGAGAGGGTTTGCGTCAGATTTCGGGGGATTCGTGCCCGGTTCCAAGAGGAGGGACGGATCAAATTCAGCCCTGCTACTTCCATGTACCGACACTGTGCCAAGCAGCCATAAGTTCCGAGCAACGACCACTTCGACTTCGACGATCCTCCTTCGCATGCTGTGATCGACGGTGCAAAAACAACGCTTCAGCCGTGCTCCGTTTGCCTCGGCAAGGCGAGCGGCTTCCGCACGAGGGGAGCCGCGGGCGCCAAACGCGCGGAAGGTGACGGGAGCTGCTGCCAGAGCAGCAGCATCCGCCGCGTTTGCGGCCTCGACACGGGCAACGATGAGCTGACTACCGGTGAAGAAAGCAAGCCCGGACACCGCTGCTGCCGCGACCAGCATGAGGGCAACGATGCCCGCCACCCCGTGGTCGTCTGCAGTCATCGCTCGGTCCGCATGGAGGCCGACCCACGTAGCGGAATGCGCACACCGCCCCAGAGAAACGAGACGAATCGATATTCGACACGGACCGACACGGTTGCGATGGCACCCACAACTGTCGGCCTGCGCACGCTGACGGCAGCATCCGATCTCGTAGCCGGTCCCAGCGCGGCTCGAACCGACTGTACGGCTCTCGCCGGGTCGGGGCTGGTTGCGGCCTGCCGGGCTCCCTCCCGAGCCGCGGCTGTCACTTCCACCTGCGTTCGGGCGACACCGAACAGCTCGACGCCGGCAAGGAAGACGAGGAGCAAGAGTGGGATGATGATCGCGGCTTCAACAACTACCGAACCTCGATCGGTCATCACCCCCCCACCAGGCCGATGACTCTGTCGAGCACCGCTTGGAACAATGTCGTAATGCCGCCCCCTCCGGTCGCCCATGTCATCAAAGCCACCGCGATGAGCGCTGCGGCCAGAATCACCAGGGCATACTCGGCCGTTGCCTGTCCGGTGTCCGGGTGGTCGACCGCCATGTTTACGTGCGTACGTTGGTGCATGCGTTTTCCTTTCTTCAGAGCGAGAACTGCTTTACTGCTTGATCAATGACCGGTCCCAGGGTCATCAACACGAAACCGGGGAGTATGCAAAGCGTGAGGGGGATCATCAGCCTCACGGGCAGCTTGCGGACCGTTGTCAATCTCGTCGCGAGTCGATCTCGCACGATCTCGGCCGTCGTCGCGTCCACCGCCGCAGCGAGTGGAGAGCCGGTCTGAACCGCGCGTCCGATCATCCTGAAGAGGACGCCGGCGCGTCCCGCGCCTGCCGAAAGCGCCGGGCCTGCACCGACCAGAGCCCCGTGCCGGAGAACTCGCTGGACCTCCGCACCGAGATCTGACGTGAGCAAATCTGCCGCCCGATGCAGGGCGGGTATCGGAGCAAGGCCCGCCCGCAATCCAATGCCAACCGATTGGCTCAGCAGCAGGAGCTCCCGGTCGGCGGCAATGGTCCCCTGCCGGGTTTGCCGGAGCCCCCTGGCCCTGCGGAGCACCTCCATGCTCGTGACAACGGGAATCGTCAAGTGGGGCCACCACAAGGCCGCAGAGACCAGAACGAAGACCTCGAGTGCCCTCCCCGACACATACCTCGAAACCACCAGCGCGGAAAACGTCGCGGCGCCGATCGCCATCATGCCGATCCTCGCAAGATGAGCGCAACGAATCCGAGACCGGCGATTTGAAAACCGAGTCCCGCCACAACCAGCGCTCGGCCGATACCAGGGTCGGGAAGCCCACCCCGTGCTGCCATCAGACCGATGGCTGCAACCAATGGCAAAACACCCACCACCAGAGCAGAGAGGCGCGCCTGCGCCGTGTGGACACCAACTTGCCTCTCAACCTCGATCAAGTCTCTGGCCATGGCTCCCAGGTCCGCAATCGAGGAACGGATCTCGCCCCCGGTTTCGGACCCGAGTAGCAAAGCCGCTCTCGCCAGCATGCCCGTATGGGGCAGCCGGTGCTCGAGCGGCTCTAGGGCATATTCCAGATGTGAGCCTGCATGCAGTCGTCTGGCCACATCCGCCAGGTCGAGATCATGCTCCGCTGCGATCGCAGCTGCAAGACCGCTTCTTACGCTCGAACCTGACTCCAGTTCGCTCAGGAGTCGCTGATAGAACGCAGCCTCCATTGCAGGAGATGGTTTGGGGTCTCGCCGTGTCCAATGCCAAACGACGTAGAACACGATGATGAGAAGCGCTATCAACGGATGAAGAGCTATCCCGAAAGCAGCCAACACCAGCATCCACGGAACACGCTCGGCCACCAGCACTCCAGCGACGATCAGCACCGCCACACCTCCCGCAGGCCATGCCGATCGACTTCGTGGATGCTCGCAACCTGTCGTCCACCCGTGACGCGCGCGGTGTGGACCAACACGTGGATCGCAGATCGAAGTTGACGGTGCACAGCGAGCTCGGACACTCTTCGCTCACCCGAAAGTGCGAGCGTCTCGATCCGCCACAGCGCTTCGTCAGGTCCGTTGGCATGCACCGTGCTCATCGATCCGTCGTGTCCCGTATTCATCGCCGAGATCATGTCGAGAGCCTCCGGACCCCGAACCTCACCGACGATGATTCGATCCGGCCTCAGCCGGAGCGCGTTTCGTACCAACTGCTGCACCGTCACCTGGCCCGCTCCTTCAGCATTGGCAGGCCTCGACTCCAGTCGCAGCGTGTGACCTTGCAGCGAAAGCTCTGCGGAGTCTTCCACGGTGATCGTCCGCTGGGACGAGGGAATCTCACCTGACAACACATTGAGGAGGGTGGTTTTTCCGGATCCGGTGCCGCCCGTCACGACGATGTTCCGGCGGTTCCGAACCGCGTCTGCGAGATATCCGGAAGCCTGACGATCGAGAGAACCGCCCGCCTCGAGCTCGCTGAGCGTTCGAGCCTTCGGGACAAAGCGACGGAGGGCAAAAGCCGGTCCGTCAACGGAGATCGGTGGCAGCGTCGCGTGGAGACGTGAGCCGTCCGCCAGGCGGGCATCCACAGAGGGTGACGCGCGGTCCAGGCGAAGGCCGGACGGCGCTAGGACGCGTTCGATCGCCGCCAGCACGGCATCGGGGCTCGAGAATCTGACCGGCGTGTGCTCGAGATGCCCCGCACGTTCCACCCAAACATCGTCGTATCTGTTCACCAGGATGTCGGTGACCCCGGTGTCGGCGAGGAAGTGTTCTACCGGCCCAAGGCCCACCAGACCATCTAGCACGGCTTCCATGTCGGCCGGTCTTGCGAGAGGTGCATGCTCGGGGATGAGCGACTCGAGCTCCCCACGCAGCGATTCGCGATCGAGCGCGACGTCTCGACTCAAGAGCTCGCGACTCAAGCGCTCGACTACCCCCATGAGTCATCCCAAACCGGTCCCCAGGCCTTGACCCACGGCGAACGCCTGACCCTGTTGCCCGCGAGGAGCGCCGCCACCACCGCCGGTCTGGGAACCGGAAGGACAATGCTTCGATCGGGAGCCGGAACCGGCCAGTAGCTGCGCTGATAGACCGTGTGCTGTTCCAGGCGGCCGAACAGATTGCCGGGCAACAATGGACGCACCTTGACCGATTGCCACGGAACGTCCAGGCCTGCGGCAGGCAATCGCACAACGACGTGTGGCCACGACAACGACATGGCATGAATCACTTCGATGCTCTCGACTACGCCGGCACCGCCGTTCTTCATCACACACACCCCGGAGCGAACGGGCGACAACTCGGCTTTCGTCGGACCTCGTTCGACGAGGTCGGCGAGACTGAGTTCTCCCGGGTATTGGGGGCCGGCAGGATCGAGATCGACGACGAGACAGGTCGGGCGGGCGTTCGCCAAACCAAGCGGCGCAAGAGCGCCCAATATTCCGTCCTCCGGAGCCCAGGTGGCTACTACCTGCATCTGCACCTCCGGTCTCGGGTCAAGGTGCCAGTTCGCCCGGGAGAGATCAAGACGTACGCTGCGAAATATTGGGACACCCGAACAGACGCCAAAGGGCTACCTTGGAGGGATGCAAGCCGCAGCCTTCTTCGATCTCGACAAAACCATCATCGCCAAATCGTCCACCCTCGCTTACCGCAGGCAGCTATACCAGGCCGGATTCCTCAATCTCTCGACCCTTCTCAAGCTGGGGGTGGCCCAGACCTTTTATGTCTTGTTCGGCGCGAGCCATGACCAGATGGAACGAATCCGGGAGTCGTTGACCACGCTTGTCAAAGGGTGGGACCGTGACACGGTCGAGCGCATTGTGAGCGAGACACTCGACGAAGTGGTGGAACCTCTGGTATATGCCGAGGCACTGTTTCTCATCGACGAACACCACCGCGAGGGTGACAGAGTGGTGATCGTCTCGAGCAGCCCGATCGAGATCGTTCGTCCGCTCGGGCGCTACCTGGGCGTGACCGATGTCATCGCCACCGAACTGGCAATCGACCGTGACGGTCTCTACAGCGGTGGTATCGATTTCTACGCATATGGCCCAACCAAGGCTGACGCTATTCACAAGCTGGCCGTAGAAGGAGACATCGACCTCTCGCGTAGCTTCGCCTATTCAGACTCTTTTACCGACGTCCCGATGATGGAGGCGGTGGGCAACCCGGTTGCGGTGAATCCGGACAGAGATCTGCGGGCCAAGGCCGAAGCCGAAGGCTGGCCCATCAAGGAGTTCAAGCTGCCTGTCAACATGCGTACCAGGCTGGGGGATGTGAACAGGCCATCGCCGTTGGTGTCCACCGCCGCTGTGCTGGGTTCGGCGGCCCTTATCGGCCTCGCCATCGTGCTGAGAAGCCGGAAACGACTCAGCTGATCCCGGTCGTGGCCCGGTGGGCAACCACGAGGGTGTCGAGAGCGACGCGAGGTCCGGATTCGGTATCGACTTCTCGTTCGATGATGCCTGCGATCTGCACGTCGAAGCCTCGCAGGACCGAAACCGTCTCCTCTACGGTGTAGCAGACCTCCTCATCAGGAGGCCCGCCCCACCCATCAGAGACGTTCGACCGGTCATGGGCGATGACCATCAAGAGACCGTCCGGTGCCACCGCTTCGGCCGCCCTCTCCAACACATCGAGCCGTTGCGGGTTCGGGATTTGGAGGTACGAGACCAATACGAGATCCCAGGCCCGGGTACCCATATCGAATGTCTCCACGTCGGCAAGCACGAACGTGACGTCCACGCCCTTGTTCGCCGCCAACTTGCGGCCCTTGTCGAGGCCGATCCTCGAGAAATCAACCGCGGTGACGTTCCAGCCCTGCGAGGCGAGCCATACCGCGTTCCGGCACTCCCCCGCTCCCAGATCGAGCGCGGAGCCGGGAGCCAACCCGTGCAGGTACTTCTGAACAGTGGCATTTGGGCCCATCGACCATACGAATTCGGAATCACGATATCGATCGTCCCAACCCTGCGCGTTCATTCCGAAGACTGTACTCCACGTCGGAACACCCGCACGGTCATGACGATCGCGATCGATGCAGCCAGCACGAGCAGTGCGGGGACCAGCAGGCCGGACCTGTCCGTTTCTGGCGGGGATCCATCATCGGTCGCGTCGCTCGTAGCAGCGGCCGTACCAAGGAGCGTCTCGTCAACGCCGAGTTCGGCAAGCGTGGCGGCTCGCGAGAAGACGACCGATCCGTCCTGGAGGATCGCCTCGATGATCACAAACTGGTTTCTGGCGGCGCTCGATAGTTTGCCCGAATAGACGTTGTCTCCTTCGGGTCCGAGCTGGAATGTCGACTGATTACTCGCGCTCCCGATGTGGGCGACAACGGTGGTAGCCGTCAGCGCCTCGCCGAGGGTTACCGTCAACTCGATTGACAGCTGTGATCCTTCAAGAGTCGCATCGGCGGAGACCGCAGGAAAAGCGCTGCCAAGCGAGATGGACAGTGCGAGGAGAACGAGAGCCATCGACCGGATGGTACCGTCGAGCGAGATCCGCTGCGCCTTCCGGTTCAGCAAACGTACCGCTACGGTGTAATCCGCAATGAAACCCCGTACGCTGTTCGAAAAGATCTGGGACGATCACGTCGTCCATCAGCCTCCCGGCCAGCCGGCACTGCTGTTCGTGGACATGCACCTGGTCCATGAAGTGACCTCGCCGCAGGCCTTTGAGGGCTTGCGGGCCGAAGATCGGCGCGTACGCAGGCCCGATCTCACGCTCGCGACCATCGACCATGGTGTGCCGACTGCCAATCGCGAACTCGGCATCACCGACCCCCTTTCTCGCCAGCAGATCGAAACCCTGATCGCCAATTGCGAGGAGTTCGGAATCACGCTCTATGGACTCGATGATCCCCGCCAGGGCATAGTGCACATCATCGGTCCCGAGCAGGGGATCACGCAACCTGGCATGACCATTGTGTGTGGCGACAGCCACACCGCAACACACGGAGCGTTCGGGGCGCTGGCGTTTGGTATCGGAACATCGGAAGTCGAGCACGTACTCGCAACTCAGACACTCACACAGCGCAAGCCACGATCGATGGCGGTTACCGTCGACGGTCAGCTGGGGCCAGGAGTGACGGCCAAAGACGTGATTTTGTCGATCATCCATGAGATCGGAGTGGCAGGCGGTACGGGCTACGTCATCGAGTATCGCGGGGAGGTCATCGAATCACTCTCGATGGAAGGTCGAATGACGGTCTGCAACATGTCAATCGAAGGCGGGGCCCGGGCGGGGCTCATCGCCCCGGACGAAACCACATTCGCATACCTCAAAGGACGCAACCACGCCCCGACCGGTTCGGATTGGGAAGAAGCATTGAGCTACTGGCGTTCGCTCCATACCGACGAGGGCGCCGCATTCGACAGCGAGATCCAGCTGAACGGCAACGATATCGTTCCCTTCGTGACCTGGGGCACCAATCCCGGCCAGTCGGTGCCGGTGACAGGGACGGTTCCCTCACCGAACGATTACAGCGATCCGGTGGAAAGGGCGTCTGTTGCCAGGGCACTCGAATATATGAACTTGCCCGCAGGGGTACCCGTCCGCGACATTTCGATAGATAGGGTGTTCCTCGGCTCGTGCACAAACGGCCGGATCGAAGATCTCAGGGCGGCCGCTGCCGTCCTCGAGGGAAAGACCGTCCATCCGAGCGTTTCGGCGATGGTGGTGCCGGGGTCAGGCCTCGTGAAACTCCAGGCAGAAGCAGAGGGCCTCGATGTCATATTCAAGAATGCCGGATTCGAGTGGCGAGACGCCGGTTGTTCCATGTGTCTCGGAATGAACCCCGACATCTTGAACCCCGGCGAGCGATGCGCCTCCACCTCGAACCGCAATTTCGAGGGCCGGCAGGGTCGGGGTGGACGAACTCACCTGGTCAGTCCGGCGATGGCGATGGCAGCCGCCGTCGAGGGACATTTCGTCGATATTCGGGAATGGGCATGAAGTCGGTATCAACGATCACGGGGACCATGGTTCCGCTCCTGGTCAACAACCTCGATACCGACCAGATCATCCCCAAAAACTTTCTGAAACGAGTCGAACGAAGCGGGTTCGGCCCGTATCTGTTCCACGAGTGGGCCTACGACGATGAAGGAGAAGCCAAACCCGATTTCATATTGAACCACCCTGATTATCAAAGAGCGAACGTCCTGGTCACTGGCGAGAACTTCGGTTCGGGCTCGAGCCGCGAACACGCTCCCTGGGCCATCAGCGACCGGGGATTTGAAGCTGTCATCGCGCCGAGTTTCGCCGATATCTTCCGCAACAATTGCTACAAGAACGCCCTTCTCCCCATTGAGCTCAGCCCGGATGAGGTTGCAGAACTCGGTGAAATGGCGACGGCCGACCACAGCACGATTGTCACGATTGATCTCGAAGAACAAACGGTGACTGCCGATGGCTTCAACGCCCACTTCACCATCGACCCGTTCGTGAAACACTGCCTGCAGAACGGACTCGATGATATTGCCCTGACACTCGCTCACGGCGAAGAAGTTGCCGCTTTCGAGGCATCCCGTCCGTCGTTCAAACCGAGGCTCTAGCCGGTTCAGGACCGCAGGTAGAGAAACCAGAGCACGACAGCAAGTACGGCCAGACCGATCGCGAGTTTGACAAGCCGTTTGAACAGGCCCCAGACGAAACCGATCGCGGCGAGAACGGCGAGCACGGCCAGCAGCTGATTGCGCTGCGCTGCCTCGACCAGCGAATCCGGAATCTGGGCCGCGACCTCGTCAGGCAAGGCGTCGACCACATCGGAAGGCAGCCTCTCCAATGCGCCCTGCTTGATCTTTTCGACGGTATCGGAGGGAAGCCGGTCGAGCAGATCGCTTGGCAATTCTTCTAGCCGGGCTTGAAGAAACGCGAGGATGGTGGCGAGCCAGGCGATCATATCGGGTGAGGTTAGAGGGGGTCATCCTTTATGCTCGCATCATGTTTTGGGAATCGGCTTTGCCCCTCGCTATCGCCCATCGCGGTAGCAGACTGCTGTGGCCGGAAAACACGATGACGGCGTTCCAGGGAGCCATTGACCTGGGAATTCGTTTCATCGAAACGGATGTGCACCGAACCTCCGATGGCGTCCTCGTCTGCTTTCACGACGATGCACTCCATCGCACCACGGACGGGATTGGCCCGGTTCGCGGGTACACCTGGGCGGAGCTCCAGGAACGCGACGCTGGGTTCTGGTTCGCTCCCCATCAGGGTTTTCCCGAGCGAGGCCAGGGTATGACCATCCCCTCGTTGGAAGAGGCGATGGAGGCTTTTCCAGATGTCGGATTTGTGCTCGACCTCAAAGAAGCAGGCTTCGAGGAGGAACTTGCCGGATTTCTCAACCGACACGGGTGGGAAGGTCGAGTGATCGTTGGCAGCTTCTCCGATCGCCGTCTGCGAGCATTCCGAAGAGCGAGCGACAACCGGATTGCGACTTCCGCCGGGCCTGCCGAAAGTCTTGCGATATTCGCGGCATCACGGCGAGGCAGGCCACTGAAAACCAGGGCTCGAGCACTGCAATTCCCCGAGGAGTTTCTGTTTCGCAATATTGCCGATCGCTCCCTCGTAGAGGCGGCCGAGTCGATCGATCGCCAGGTTCACGTTTGGACCGTGAATGATCCCGCCACCATGTCCGCTTTCCTGGATACCGGCGTACACGGAATCATCACGGACCGCCCTGATGTGCTGGTTGATCTCATCAATACCCGTGGAACCAGGCGACCCTAAGCAGCCAGCGAGCCGATCCAGGCGCCGATGAGACCGGCTACCAGTGTCACGAAAATGGGGGCCGGATTCTCCTTCGACTCCCACATCCAGGTGGAGAACGTGGTGAAGGAACCCAGGAATCCCGTTCCAACCACCCACAGCTCATGATCGGTCCAGGGGCCTGCTACGAGCCATCCCAGCATTGCTGCGCCAATGACATTTGCGAGCATTGTGCCGGTCGGCGAATTCACGACAGATCGGAGAACGAATCGGGATACGGCTCCGAGACCCGCAGCGACAGCGAAGATCATGCTCGCTGCCGACTACCGAGTTGAACGGCTATCCATCCGAGCCCCAGACTCAGGACCACGTACAGGACACCTCGACCAAACCCGGCTTCGATCGCGTCGACTGCGAAGGCCGAAAAGGTCGTGAATGAGCCGAGGAACCCGGTTCCGGCTGCCAGTCGAGCCCTGCGACCGGGTTTGCGAACCAGAAGCATTGCCAGAGCGAGCGTCCCAACCACGTTCACGATGAGGGTCGCCCACATCGGATCTGCTGCAGAGAACTCGCGCACCGCCACCGCGACGCCGTAACGCGACCACGCCCCCGCAGCGCCACCAACGAAGACCCACGGGAGGTCGGCTGGACGCAACAACGGGGACCGAACACGGTCCCCGTCAGTCGATCGAACCAATGTCGTTATGCGCCTTCGGTGGCGTCTTCACCGTCCGTCGCGTCCTCGATGGCCGCCTCTGCCGCATCGGACATGCCACCGACTGCATCTCTGACTTTGTCAACCGCACCCCCGGCCATGTCGGCAACAGGTCCGCCCATGTCCGATACTTTCTCGGCTGCCTTGTCGAGAGCGCTACCGGCCATGTCCGAAGCCTTTTCGACGGCATCGCTTGCCATATCGCTCGCCTTGGACATGGCGCCACCCGCAACATCCTTCGCCCCTTCGGCGGCGTCTTTGGCGCCGCCGAACATGTTCTTGATCGTATCCATTAAACCCATAGTGGTTTTTCCGCTCCTCAGAAGTTCAATCTTGCGGACAGATGGTAGACGAAACAAATTTGCCGTGAGCCGTCAGCCTTGCGCGTTGCCGGTGAAGTTCCAGGATGCCAGGTGCAAAGACGGGACATGGGTCGTGCCGTCCGCGAACTCGTTTCTCGCGAACCGGTCGTCGTCGCCGACCGCCAGCACCTGACCCGGTTGGAGTGCGTCGACAAACGACTGGGTGAATCGAAGGTTGGACACCGGACCGGCCAGCTCGCCATTCTCGATCAAAAACGTGCCATTGCGCGTGAGACCAGTGACCACCTGGGTCTTCGGATCGAGGATCCGGCAATAATTGAATTCTGTGACAAACACACCTCTTTCGGTCGCAGCGATCATGTCAAGAGGGGCAGCCTGCCCGGCATCCAGGAACAGGTCGGTCGCAACCGGACCGAACGAGGCGCTCCCGGGGACCGCGTTTCCGGTTGAGGAGGTTTTCATTTTGGGGGCTGTTCTCCGGTCGTGATTCAACGAACGACTCACGCCGCGTTCGATCAGCGTGTTGCGGCGCTTTGGTACCCCTTGATTGTCGAACAAGAGCCCGATAGCCCGTGGATCCGTGCCGTCGTCCACGAGAGAGATCTGTGGATCGAACTGCATCTCACCCGCTTCGAAGAAACTCTGACCCTGGATCGCGGCCTTGGCATTGAAGCCGTAGAAAGCAAGGAATACGATGATCGTCGCTACACATTCGGGCGCCAGCACGACCTCATATTCGCCAGGTGCAAGTTCACCGGGGTTTTGCGACATGGCCGCAGTTTTGGCCGCTGCGGCGCCGACCGCGATAGCATCGATATCGGCCCAACGTGCAGACGTCGCGTGCCCTCTGCCCGCCGAAGAGTCTGTCTGGTGAATCCCGTCCAGCGAGGTTCTGGTGAACCGTCCACGCGCATGCTGTCCGTTGTTATTGGCGTACACCACGTCATAGGCCTCGGTGTCGAAGAATCCTGCTGCTCGCATCCCCGCTGCCGCTCCAACAAACCCGGCGACCTGCGTCGCCCGGTCGTCGGGCGTGGCGTTGGCGACGGCCGGGTCCCAATTGGCAGCCTCCGGGATCGGGGTCGGCCCGATGAGGCCTGGCCAGTCGGTGTCAGCCGTATGGAGGCGAGCAGCGTGCACGGTGCGCTCGACGAGACGGTCCAGGCTGTCCGAGTCGACTCGATCAATCGAGGCCGAAGCAGCTCGATTCTCGAACGCGACCTCTAAGGCGACCTGCAGGCGCCGCTCGGCAACATTTTGATGGATGAACGAATTGGCGAACCTCGTGAGGTCGGAGGTTCCCGACTGCACCGACACGGCCGCCTCCCCCCGATCACCGACCCGGTGGAGCACCGATTCCGCGATTTCGTCAATGCTGTTTTCGTTCATCAGCGAACACCGATCCTGACATCGCGAAAACGGGCAGGTGCGGCCGGATGCCCGGTGTGGCCCACCTGCATCGGCTGACCCTTGCCACAATTCGGAGTACCCCAGTAAGTGATTTCCGACTCACCGGCGAGCATGTCGAGCGACCCCCAGAACTGAGGTGTGATTCCGGTGTACGTCGGGTTCCGAACCATGCGACCCAGCTTGCCATTCTTGACTTCCCATCCAATTTCACATCCGAACTGAAAGTTGAGCCTCCGATCGTCGATCGACCACGACCGATTTTCTGACATGAACACGCCGTCGCTGGTCTCGGAGATGATCTCTTCGAGCGAAGAGGGGCCTGGCAGCAAACCCACGTTGGTCATCCTCACCATTGGCAGCCGGTTATACCCATCCCCGCGCACCATGCCACCTGGCGGCAATCCGGCAATCGACGCCGAATCACGGCCGGTCAAAACTCCGACCCAGACGCCCTCCTTGACGATATCCACCCGCTGAGCCGGCGTACCCTCGTCGTCGAATCCAAACGAACCGAGTGCTCCGACCAATGTGGCGTCTGCGGTGATGTTCATGAGGGTCGACCCGTACTGGAGTGATCCGAGGTCCTCGAGGTCCAGGAACGAAGTTCCGGCGAACGCCGCCTCCCAGCCGAGAATGCGATCGAGCTCGATGGCATGGCCCACCGATTCGTGAATCTGCAGAGCCAGCTGGCTCGATCCGAGAATGAGATCGCTCGTGCCCTGCGGGCATTGCGGAGCAGCAAGCAATTGAACCGATTCTTCGGCAATCCTGGAAGCGTTCTCGACGAAATCGAACCGGCGGATTGTCTCGAAACCCGATGTCTCGTATTGCCCGAAGGCTTGCGGATAAGACCGCCGTTGGGTTTCGCTCGCACCTACCGCCGTCGCAGAAATCCCTCCACCCGATTCGGTGATTATCTGAGAAATCCGATGGCCCTGGCTTGAGACGAAGTACTTCTCTGTACGGAAAAACCCCATTTCTCCCCTGGCCAGTGCAACGCCTGCAGTCTCAGCCATCGTGGCAGTCGCTGCCACGAGGAGATCGGCCTTGGCAGAAAGCGGGATCGAGAACGGGTCTTCTTCGACCTCGTTCTCCCAGTGAGCCTCGCTTACGAGAACGTCGGCGAGTTCGATGTGGGGTCCCGGCACCATTGCCGACGCCCTGGCTATCGCCGAAGCCTGCTCGCCGGCAGATCGGGCAGCAGCCTCGGTGGTCTCAGACGTTGCGTAGAAACCCCAGGAAGATCCAATGAGAGCTCGCACACCTACACCGGCGTTTTCGGTTTGGTCGAGCGACTCCACAACCGTATTGAGACAATCGATCCGCTCTTCCCGGGTGATCATCGCTCGTGCGTCTGCATATGTGGCGCCGGCAGCAAGCGCTCCTTCGACTGCGGCTGTTGCCAGATCAAACATCCGCGAAGAATAGGTGGCCGATCAATCGTCAAGAGAATGAGCATCGGACGATCCAACCTCACGCATCGGGGGATCCAAACGCTGGTCGGTACAAACCAAACAGCAGGGCTCCCTCTTGCGAGAGAGCCCTGCTGCGGTGTCGGTTGGCCTCCAGAGGAGGCCTATGTGTGTTGTCTGCCGGATCGGCAGAACATGACGATGAAGTCACAGATATGACCCAACGGCGACAGAAAAGTTCCCTGAATGTCGAAAGTATTCAGCGATCATCGCCGTCGTTGAACCTGACGACGATCAACACGGTGTCCTCGATGCCTTCGACTTCGAGCCCCGAGAGACAATTGGCTGGCACGAGACACGTATCACCCAACGAGAGCGTCACAGGGTCGTTTCCGACTGTTCGCACCTCGACCGAGCCGGAGGTGGCCATGAGGATCCTGCACCCCGCATCGGCCGCGGTCGGTTCGATGGTTTCTCTGGCTTCCATCCGGAATTCGGACACGGTGAAGAAGGGCGTACGTACAACCACGCCGTCGCGTGCGACCGGATCCAGTGCCATGGGCGGCGGGGGCCTGTCCGTGCGTATGGACTGCGCGGCTTCCTCGAGATGGAGGGTTCGTCCACTTCGACCGTATTCTTCTGCCCAGTCGTAGACGCGGAAGGTCGTGTCGGAAGCCGTCTGTATTTCAGCAACCAGGACGCCGGCGCCTAGAGCGTGAACGGTGCCGCTCGGGACGTTGTACCACGTCCCGGGAATGGCCTCGTGAGCCTGAAGGAGATCGATCACCGACCCCGTGCGAGCTCTCTCGATCAAATCAGAAGGCTCAACGCCTTCGGCCAGACCTAGATACAAGGTGGCACCCGCTTCTGCCTCGATCACATACCAGCATTCAGATTTGAGATCGGCTCCCTCATGGAGCAGCGCATAGTCGGCATCGGGGTGGACCTGAACCGACAAATGCTGGGTGGCATCCAGGTACTTCACCAACGCCGGGAAACCTCCCCATTCGGCGAGTTCCACACCACCCATCAGGGCGTCTCCCCACCGATGGATCGCTTCGCGAATCGGCCTGCCTGCCAGTGCGCCATTGCCGATGATCGACCCCGCTGCCGCACCACGACTGGTGACTTCGAGGTCTGCGAGTTCCCAGGATTCACCGACTGCCACCCCGGGCGGCAGCTCCTTGCCCAGCCGCTCCAATCGATTGCCGCCCCAGACTTTGTCGACGAGGATCGGTTCAAAAAGCAACGGATATGGTCGATCGAGATCTCCGGTACCGGATGTGGTGTCTATATCCAACCGCTGCTACCCACATACCGGCTTGCGTTACCGAACTCCAACGAATTCGGCATGCCCGTCATTCTTCCTGAATGCGTACCTGTGTTCTTCACTGTGTTCTTCGATGACCCTTTCAGATCGAGGATCCCATTCAAGCACCGAGGTCGGGGTGTCCCCTCATGAGACCTTACAATCGCTCTCCATGAGCGACTTTTATCTTGGAGACATCATCAATCCGGTTGACGGTGAGCCGACCGGCGAACGCGTCGCGTACGACCGATCAGACCTCACGACCCACGGGGTCATTGTCGGCATGACAGGCTCGGGCAAAACTGGACTTGGCGTCATTCTTCTCGAGGAGGCACTGTTGTCCGGCGTGCCCGTTCTGGCTATCGACCCCAAGGGCGACATGGGGAATCTCGCGCTGACCTTCCCAGCATTTCAGCCGTCCGACTTCGAACCCTGGGTGAGTAAAGACGAGGCGCGCCAGGATGACATCACCACCTCCGAACTGGCTGCGAAGACATCCGACATGTGGAAAGCGGGTGTCGGCTCGTGGGATCCTGACCACGATCGGATCAAACAGCTCAGCGACATCCCGGTTTCGATTTATACGCCGGGCTCGAGCGCCGGTATTCCGGTGAACATCCTCGGATCGCTGCGGGCCCCGGACTTGAGTTGGGAGACCGAGAGCGAAGCCATTCTCGGTGAGATCGACGGCCTCGTCGCGTCGCTCCTCACTCTCGCCGGCGTCGATTCGGATCCCGTCTCGGGAAGAGAACACATCCTGTTGTCGAATATCGTTGCCAAGGCCTGGCGCGACGGCCAGGACCTCGACCTGGCGACCCTGATAGGTCAGGTTCAGAACCCGCCATTGCGAAAACTGGGCGTCTTCGAGGTAGACGCGTTCTTTCCCGAGAAGGACCGCACAGCACTCGCCATGCAGCTCAATGGGGTTGTCGCGTCGCCGACATTTGCGTCGTGGTTGACGGGACCTCCCCTGGATATCGAATCGATGCTCTACGACGGCGATAAGCCGCGGGCAGCAGTCGTGTACCTGGCGCACCTCAACGATGACGAACGGCAATTCGTTGTTACCCTCCTTTTGTCCAAGGTCGTGAGCTGGATGCGCAGCCTGTCTGGCGCCTCCGACCTCCGCGCGCTCATATACATGGATGAGGTTTTCGGTTTCGCACCCCCCACGGCGTCTCCACCATCGAAAAAGCCGATCCTGACAATGCTGAAGCAGGCACGTGCTTTCGGCGTTGGTCTGGTGCTGAGCACGCAAAATCCGGTTGACCTCGATTACAAGGCAATGTCCAATACCGGAACCTGGATGATCGGGCGCCTGCAGACCGAGCGAGACAAAGCCCGCATTTTGGAGGCCCTCGAGTCGGCAGCCGGCGGAACCGACATCAAGGCGATCAACGCCATGGTGTCAGGCCTCGGCAAGCGCCAATTCCTGCTGCACAACACGCACGAATCCGCTCCGTCGGTTTTTTCGACCCGGTGGGCGATGTCCTACTTGCGCGGCCCACTCACGAGAGATCAGATCAGTGTCCTGACAGCAGATGATCGGCAATCGATAGAGACGATTCCGCAAGGAACCGTGGCCCCTGAAACACGAACACTCGATGATGACGAAACCAGCGTCGCTCCCAAAATCGCGCGAGTGCCCGTGTACTACCTGGACCCTGCCGCACCGTGGGCGGGCGAAGTCAACGCCAACCCGCAAAGCAGGCGTCTGCAGCCTGCCCTCGCAGTTCGGGTTCATCTGACCTTCGACGAAACGCGTGCCGATCTGGACCACAACCAGGAATGGGAAGCGATCTTCTTTCCTTTGACCGAGCAATTCGATCCTGCAGATGCCGTCGCTGTCGACTACGACGAACGCGACTTTCGCAATGAACCTCCGGAAGGTGCGACATACGTGTTGTCAGAGGCTCCCCTGGATTCTGCCCAATTCTTCACGTCGGCCGAATCGGCGATCAAGGAACATCTCTATCGGCATGCAGAAGTGTCTGTGATGTTCAACCCCACACTCAAGCTGTATTCGAGAATCGGTGAGACTGAAGACGAGTTTCAACAACGTCTCGATAGCGCTGCGGAGGAAGCAGCAGACGCCGAGATCGCAAAGGTCAAGGAGCGTTTCGAAACCAAAATCGACCGAGCCAAAGATCAACTCACCACCAACTATCGAAGAATGCAGGAATTGGAGATCGACCTCGATACGCGCAAGCGTGAAGAGCTGGTATCGGGAGCATCTGACTTGCTCGGCATGGTCCTCGGAGGTCGACGAAAGCGTTCGATGTCGGGAGCAGCTCGCCGACGAGGCCAGAGTCAACGTACGGCCGAACGGCTGCGGACCGCGCAGTCGAACCTGGCGGACAAGGAGGCAGAAGTGCTCGATCTGGAACAGGATCTGATGGAAGCGGTCGCCGAAATCGAGGACCGCTGGGAGGACGTCGCCGCCGAGCTCGAGACAGTCGAGGTGGGCCTGGAAAAGAACGACATCTCAGTAGACGAGATTGCCGTGGTTTACATCCCTGTGTGACCCGATAGACCGGCGAACAAAGTTGAATACCTCCCTATGAATCTTCGCCACGTCACGGCAGTCGTCCTGTTCGCCTTCGTCGCCCTGATAACTTCGGCGTGTGGTAGCAGTGAGTCGGAAGTCATGCCTGCGCCCGAAACGCTTGACGACTATTTCGGCGCCATTGGATTCGGAAGCCAGGAAGAACAGAATCGTCTCATCGAGGAGGCCACCGTTGCGTGCATGGCGCAGGAGGGCTTCGAATATCAGGCGGCAACCCTGGCCGGCTTCACGTTCGACGACGACGAGTTTCCAACCGATCCGGCGGAGTTCCGAAGACAGTACGGATATGGAGGTGCTCCTGTCTTGCTCGAGGCCCCGTTCATCGCGCAGGAGACACCCGATGATCCGAATGCGCCGTACTACGACGCCCTGAGCCCCGAAGAACAGGCCGCCTACGACACCGCCCTCTACGGTCCGGATCTGGACGAAGAGCAACTCTCGGACCAGTTCATACCCACCGAGGGCTGTCTCATCGAGGCGACCCAGTCGGTTGTAGGGGATTTTCAAGTTCTTTTTGATCTCCAGTCGAAGCTCGAGGATCTTCAAGCACAGTTCGACGCTGATCCCCGCATCATCGATGTCACCGTCGATTGGGCGACATGCATGACAGAGGCCGGATACACATACACCACCCTCAGCCAACCCGAGCAAGAATTCACCGCCCTGGCCCAGCAGGAGCTCTTCTCCGCGTTGCTTGCATCCGGCGAAGATCTCACGTCTCCCGGCAGCATCGGCTTCGCCAACCTCGACACGAGCGGACTCGAGGCCCTGGCGGCAGAAGAAATCACCGTTGCCAATGCCGATCAGGACTGTCGAGATCTACACGTCAACGAGGTTGAGCAAGAAGTTCGAGAGGAACTCGAACCACTGTTCATCGAGGAGAACCGTGAACTTCTCGACAGCGTCGTTGGTGGCAACGCCGCCACGGACGGGTGATGCGATTGTCGCCCGTCTGCGCCGGCGCTAGGACAGAATGAGGAACGTCCAGAGGCTGAACAACGTCACAACAGAGCAAGACACATCAGATCTACGAGGAGTTTCATGCGACCAGGTCGAGTTCTGATACTCGTGGTCGTCGCTGCGATAGCTGCGGCGGCAGTCGCCTGGGCTTTCGCATCGCGCATACGATCTCCTGCCGAAATACAGGCGGAAACCGCTCCCCCGGAACCTTCGCTCATAACCGTGCCCGTCGAGTTCATCGAGTTGGAGGATGCTGTCATCACCTCCGGGACGAGCCGATTCGAAGAACCTGTCGCCGTGAGCATCACGGCGGAGGGTGTCATCGAAGTCGCACCCGAGCGGGGCACCGAGATCAACGAGGGTGACGTTGCCCTGGTTGTCAACGGCCGCCCTCTCTTCGTTTTCGACGGGGATCTGCCGATGTGGCGACCGATCATCCCCGCCACCGAAGGCTCCGATGTCGTCCAACTCCAGGAGTCCTTGGCCAGGCTCGGATTTGATCCGGGACCCATAGACGGCGTTTTTGGTCCGCGCACCCAGGGCGCCGTCACCGATTTTTACGCGTCCCGCGGTTTCGATGCAACCCAACCCGGTGAGTCACAGATCGATGCCATCGAGAGTGCTCAGCTTGCGGCCTCCGATGCTCACGACGCAGTAGTTGACGCTCGCCAGGCCATTTCTGATCTCGACGACTCGATCCTGCTCGACGAGGGTGTGATTGCTGCTTATGCGGCTTTCGCCGCCGCGCAGGCAGCTCAGGCGTCAGCCGAGCAGGCATTGGCGGCCGCACCGCCCGGTACCGGTCCGACCGAGCTGGCCCTGCTACAGGCCGCGGTTGACGAAGCATCGCAGCAGGTCGAAGCAACGAGCAACGGCTTTGAAGCAGCCAAGGCAGCCGCTGCGGCTGCGATCGAGCCAGAGCGCGAACAGCTGGTTGAGGCACTCGACCTCGCTATCAGAAGCCGCACTGAAGCCAACAAGACGCTCGCCCGGCTACGCAACACGACCGGTGTCTCTGTCCCGCTGAGCGAAATCGTTTTCATTGATGGTCTCCCTGGCCGGATTGATACCGTTCCCGTGGCGCGGGGCGATTTTGCGCAGGGAGTTGTCATGACCGTTACCGGACAGAATCTCGTCATCACCGGTTCTCTCCCCCGGGATCGCTGGACGCTCGTGACCGAAGGCGACTCTGTCGAGATCGAGAACCGTGACACCGGTGAAACAATCGATGGCGTGTTGAGTTTCGTGGCCGACGAGTCAGGAACCAACGGCGTTGACGCAACGAGGTATTACTTCGAAGTCGAGCCAATCGACGCAACGGAAGAGGAGTTCGACAATTTGCGCAACGTTTCCGTGCGCCTGACGATTCCGGTCATCTCCTCCGGGGGAAGGGTGCTGGCTGTACCGCTTGCCGCCTTGTCGCTCGCCGCCGATGGAGACTCGATTGTGGAGGTCGAGAACCAGGATGGCACAACCCGGTTCGTGAAGGTCGATGTTGGGCTCACAACCGAGGGAACAGCAGAAGTTTCGCCGATTGATGGAGAACTCGCCGAGGGCGACCAGGTTGTCGTGGGACGATGACCCTCCCAGCCCCGACGAGCGTCACGGTCGGTCCGGATCAACCCGTCGTAGAGCTCGTCGACGTATCTCGGGTTTTTGACACCACCCCACCGGTACATGCTCTCAGAGACGTCAACCTCGCCATCGCTGAAGGCGAATACGTTTCTATTTCGGGACCGAGCGGGTCCGGCAAATCAACGTTGCTGAACCTGCTCGGCCTGCTCGACCGGCCGACGAGCGGAACATATCTCCTCGACGGGATCGATACGTCCGATTTGGGTGATCGCAGGCGAGCGTCGGTGAGAGGCCAACGGATCGGATTCGTTTTCCAGGCATTTCACCTGCTGAATACCCGCACCGTCCTCGACAACGTCGTCGTAGGCCAGATCTACAACAGAATCCCGCGCGCCGAACGCAAGCCCCGGGCGATCGCCGCCCTCGAACGTGTCGGCCTTGGGCACCGGATCGATTTCCGACCCGATCGCCTTTCCGGCGGCGAACGCCAACGGGTCGCAATCGCGAGAGCGATCGCACATTCGCCGAGCGTGCTTCTGTGCGACGAACCGACGGGGAACCTCGACTCGGCAACAACGGAATCGATCATGGAACTTTTCGAGGACCTTCATCGAGTTGACGGACTCACGCTGGTGGTCATCACCCACGACGAAGCTGTGTCAGCGAGGGCTCCGAGAACCGTCAACATCATCGATGGGCTCCTGACGGAGTACGCATGATCGCCGGTTCACGTTTTTCCTTTGTCGACCTGGTAGGCGAATCGATTGCCGGTCTGTTTTCGCGTCCAGGACGCGCGATACTGACGATTCTTGGGACCGCGCTCGGAGTCGGGACTCTTGTCGCAACCCTCGGCATCGCGAAGACTGCCGGAAATCAGATCGTGACACGGTTTGATGCGCTTGCTCAGACCGAAGTACTGATAGAGCCGGTTTCGCAACCGGGTGCACGACGTCAGAGTGTGATTCCATGGGACGCAGGTGCCCGACTTTCCAGGCTGAATGGGGTCGCGGCCGCAGCGACCCTGAGCCAGGTACCGGTCGACGGCCTGATATCGGCGGTTCCGTTCAACGACCCGCTTCGGCAAACCGAATTCAGCTTCAGTGTGTATGCGGCCTCTGCGGATCTCCTCGCGTCCGTCCGCGGGACGATTGCAACCGGCCGTTTCTTCGACGAGGGCCACAGCAACCGGGCGGATCCGGTCGCCGTCATCGGGCCGGGTGTAGCGAACCGGTTGAATCTGACGAGGGTCGATCAGCAACCTGCGATCAAGATCGGAGAACGCATATTCTCGGTTATCGGCATCATCGACGATGTGGCCAGGGAGCCGTCATTGCTGTCAGCTGTGGTGATTCCGGACGGTACCGCACGAGAACTGTACGATCTCGGAGCCCCGGCCGAAGTCCACGTTGACACCGTCATCGGGGCAAATCAACTGATAGCGCGCCAGGCGCCCATCGCCCTGGCGCCGAATAACCCGGATTTGCTCGAAGCGAGAACTGCTCGCGATCCCCGGGAAGTCCGCCAGGTGGTCGAGGAAGACGTCAACTCATTGTTCCTCGTTCTGGGCGGCATCACGTTGCTCGTCGGCGCGATCGGAATCGCAAATGTGGTTCTGGTATCGGTCATCGAACGAATCGGGGAGATCGGCCTCAGGCGGGCTCTGGGTGCCGGGCGCCGACATATCGCTCGCCAGTTCCTGTTCGAGAGCCTTCTCATGGGTCTGATCGGCGGCGTCATCGGCGCTTCAGCAGGAGTGCTGGCAATCGTCGGAGCCTCTGCCTACAACCAGTGGACTCCCGTTCTCGATGCATGGGTTCCGCTCGCCGCTCCTGGGGTCGGCGCGGCAGTTGGTCTCATAGCAGGCGTCTACCCGAGCCTCCGCGCAGCATCACTCGAACCGGTGGATGCTCTGAGAGCGGGCGTCTAGAACCGGTAGATCTAAACCAGATCCTGTTCCCGAATACCGAAGCTCGGATGACGAAGCCGGCAGAGCGCGAGCTTTTCGAGCTGACGGATCCGCTCACGAGTCAGGTTGAATTCCTCGCCGATTTCTTCGAGCGTGCGGGGCACGCCGTCGTGGAATCCATATCGAAGGGCGAGAATCTTTCCTTCCCGTTCGGGGAGGCGACCAATCGACTTGCGGAGATTGCTCGCAATGTCCATTTCTTCAGTCGCCCGCATCGGATCGACAGCATCCAGGTCCTCAATGAAATCACCGAGCTGTGCACCATCTTCGCCGACCGGTTGCTCGAGAGAGACCGTGTCGGCGACTGCCAGAGCCAACTCGACTTTGTCGACCGTAACGCCTGCTTCTTCGGCTATCTCGGCCGGATTGGGGTCACGCCCGTACTCGGCTTTCAAGCTGGCCTGAGCAGCACGGACCGCTGCCAGGGTGTCGTGGAGGTGAACAGGGATGCGTACGGTGCGAGATTTGTCTGCGATTGCCCTCGTAATCGCCTGACGGATCCACCACGTGGCGTACGTCGAGAACTTGAAGCCTTTTCGCCAATCGAACTTTTCCACGGCGCGGATGAGACCGAGGTTGCCTTCCTGAATCAGGTCGAGAAAGTCGATGCCGGATGTGTTTGCGTATCTTCTCGCGTTTGCGACGACAAGTCGCAGGTTGGCCGTGAGGAAGTCCGACTTGGCGTGTGCGCCGAGGCGGACCAGCCGACGCAGTTCGACTTCTTCCTTCTTGCCTTTGAATTCGTTCGATTCGAGGCGGTCCGCCGCAGTTTGTCCGGCTTCGATCTTCTGAGCGAATTCAACTTCGAGCTCAGCGGTGAGAAGGTCGTACTCGCCGATTGCGGTGAGGTACTGGCTTACGAGATCGGTTGTGAGGCGTCCCCGATCATCCGTGAGTTTGCTCTCATTCTTGGACACCGGCGGCTTTCCGAGCGGCGGGTTGGCAAGCGACGACCTGGCCAGCTTCGTACGGCCTCCATTCTTCGCCCGTCCACCGTTTACTCCCGATCCATTGGCTCCTGCACCGTTGGAGCCCTGGGTTCGGGATTTGGCGTTCCCACTGCTGCCGTTTGGGGCGCCATTGGTTGAGCTGCCGTTGGTCTTCCCGGCGGGGCCGCCCTCCGTGGATTTGGGCTTTTTAGCCGCGGTTTTCGTCGCAGAGCTCAGCGTTCTACTCGCCATACGGCTTCATCCTCCTCAGCCTGATGGTGCCAGGTTGAACCTGCGGGGAAGTCCAGCCTCGGCTTTTCACTATGCCACACGATCGCCATCTTGTGAAGGCCCCTTCAGGTTGTTCGCTTTCCAGCTCAGGCCAGAGACCAACCGAAGCAACCTCCCCAGGGGGGTCCGCAGATGTTCCTCATTCAGCTGCGGATTGCCTTCGTATGTGACGCCGACAAACCATAGTCTTGGTTTTCCCACCCTGGAAGTCCGATGTCAAATCGCCTCGCACACGAATCCTCACCCTATTTGCTTCAACACAAAGACAACCCCGTCGACTGGTACCCATGGGGCTCGGAGGCACTCGATCGCGCGAAACAAGAGGATCGTCCGATTCTGCTCTCAGTCGGCTACGCAGCCTGTCATTGGTGTCATGTCATGGAGCGCGAGTCGTTCGAGAACCCGACCATCGCCGAACTGATGAACCGTTGGTTCGTGAATATCAAAGTAGATCGTGAAGAACGTCCCGACATCGACGCCATCTACATGACCGCGCTGCAGGCGCTTGCCGGGCACGGAGGCTGGCCGATGACAGTCTTTGCGACTCCCGACGGGAAACCCTTCTTCGCAGGCACGTATTACCCGCCCGAAGATCGACCCGGTCACGCCGGCTTCCCCCGCGTTCTGGCGAGTGTCGCCGAGGCGTGGGAAAACCGTCGCGGTGACCTCGAGGACCAGGCAGCAAGTTTGACGGCTGCCGTTGGAACCGCCGTCTCGCCAAGCGTCGGCCTCGTCGATCCATCCGCGCTCGAGAGGGCCTACCGGACCCATCTCGAGAATCTGGACCATACCTATGGCGGATTCGGAGGCGCTCCCAAATTCCCGCAGCCCCCCAACCTCGAGTTCCTGCTGCGAGCCGGATCAAAGGAGTGGGCGCCCGAAGCATGGAACGCCCTGACACTGACGCTCGAAAAAATGGCCGATGGCGGTATCTACGATCATCTCGGCGGAGGATTTGCGCGCTATGCCGTTGATCGGATCTGGCTCGTGCCGCATTTTGAAAAGATGCTGTACGACAACGCCAATCTCGCGCGCCTGTATCTCAGGGCAGGCCAGGTCGTCGACCGCCAGGACTTTCTTCGGGTCGCACAGGAGACGCTCGAATACATCCTGCAGGACCTTGGATTACCGGGTGGCGGTTTCGCGACGTCAGAGGACGCCGATTCAGAGGGTGAGGAGGGAAAGTTCTACGTGTTCACGGCGACCGAATTCGCCGATATCGTGCGAGATAACACCGACCTCATGGCCGGCTACTTCGGGGTCAGTCCCGAAGGAAATTTCGAGGGGAGCAACATTCTCCATCGGGCTGTCGCGAGCGAAGACCTCGCAACCACTGCCGGCCTTTCCACCGACGAGATCGATGCCATCATCACCGAAGCAAAGCAGGCCCTTCTTGCTGCCCGCAGCCGGCGTCAGCGACCCGGCCTGGACGACAAGGTGGTGGTGGCGTGGAACGGCTTGGCCATCCGGGCTCTGGCTGAAGCAGGCGCAGTGCTGAACAAACCCGACTACCTCGCGGCCGCTGAACGTAACGCCACATTCATACTGGAACATTGTCGTCGGGCGGATGGGAGGCTCTACCGAACGTGGCGCCGGGGAACTCCGGGACCGCTCGCTGTTCTGGAGGACTACGGCGGTTACGCCCTCGGCTTGTTGACGCTCTATCAGGCAACCGGTAACACGACCTGGTACATGGAGGCCGAAACGCTCATAGACGACATGCTGCGCCTCTTCCGTGACGACGCCGGGTTCTATGCAACCGGTTCCGACGCGGAAGAGCTCATAACACGGCCGACCGATGCCATGGACAACCCCTCGGCATCAGGCAACAGCCTCGCAGCCGAAGCGCTTCACATCTCGTATTTGCTGTCCGGAAGATCTGACCGGCTGGTTGCCCAGGATGCAATCTTGCGGGCCGGGGCGGAATTGATGAATCGGCATCCGACGGCCGTGGGACACCTCCTGGCCGTTCAGTACACGGTCGACGACGACAACCTCGAGGTTGCAATCACCGGATCTCCGACGCGTCCCCTGTCCGACGTCATATGGCAGAGATTCCGACCGAACGTGGTGCTGGCGCTTCGGAGGAGCGACGAAGATGAGAGGATCGTTCCCCTTCTCGCAGGCAAGGGACAACCCGACGATGGAGCGCTGGCGTATGTTTGCCGTCAGTTCGCTTGTCAGGCGCCGGTGTCGGATCCGAAGATCCTCGCCGCCCAGCTCGACTGACCTGCGAGCAAGAACCGGCCAAACAAAGGCACGTAAAGTGCAAAAACCGGCATAACCTTTGGCCGTGACGATTCGCTGTCCGGTTTGTGCCGGTCCTTCTGAGTCATCGGCGGATGCCTGCACGGCATGTGGCTACGCACCACCCGCCTCCTGTGACAACTGCGAGCAAGCCCGCTTGACGGGCTTGCGGAAATGCGCGTCCTGTGGCACCTCCTGGGCTGCGACGAGAGAACCCGCCATGGCGGGAGCCCGGAGGGAACTCGAGGGTGGCATCCGGGATCATCGCGCAGGGACGAGCGCTGACCCGACCGCGGACACAACCGCGGAGACGACATCGAGCATTCCGGCCATCTATCAGCAATTGCTGGACCCGGACGATGACGAACTGCTTTGGAACCCCGAAGACCCGGCGGAAGTCACCGACATGGGATCCATCCCCCGGCAATACACGCCGGCCCCTATCTCCCTCAATGCCGTGCTGGCAGCTCTGGTCGTGTCGGCGATAGCGGTATTGGGTATCACCCGCGTACTCACGGGCCCGGACCGATCGGTAGATGTGCTCGGCAACACGGTGCAATCGACGACGAGCACATCATCTCCGCCGGCCACGGTCGCGGTGCCGACGACGGTCACAACGACGACGACCCTCCCGCCTACCACCATTCCCGCACGAACGATCGCACCGATCGGCGACCCCATTCCGGTTGGTGATCTCGGGATGGGTGCATTCGGACTTGGCGAGTTCGACTTCGATGTCGAGTTCGATTTCGTCGCAGCGCGGCTCGCAGCGTCTCTCGGACCTCCGGCAGAAGTCGTTGGTCCCATCGAGTCCGCCGGACAATACGGGACGTGTGCGGGCTCGACAATCCATACGGTGCGCTACGGACAATTGATCATCGTGGGGGTCGAGGGGTCAGATGGAGTTCGTGCATTTCGCAGCTATCGAACCGACCTGAATTTCGAGGGTGAGCCATCGGGGCTCTCGACCATCAGCGGCGTGAAGTTGGGCGACACGGTCGCTTCGCTCAAAAACACATATTCTTCGCTCAGAGTTCAATTCGTCCAGGATCCGGAAGACGGCGTCATTTTCCAATTGTGGAGGCCAAGCGACGGGCAACTCCTGTTATGGGGACCCGTGACGTCCAACGAGGCCGAAGGCATCGTTACCGGGATTTACAGCCCGGACAGCTGCGGCAGGGGATAGCCACTCTCCCACCCCGGGTGTGAAACCGCTCAGGTTCCGATTATCTCTGAGCGCTCGCCGACGGTCAACTCCACGAAACCGGGCGCAGGCGTGCCCGTGAGTCTGGCGTTGGCACCCATCAGGGAGAATCGAAGCTTCCAGTTGGACACCTCCGCACCGTCCATCAGCAGGCTGTCTTCGATTGCCGCGTCGTGAATGTGGCTACCGTGGCCGATTGTCGTGTTGGGCCCGAGCCTCGACCGAACAATCTCCACGTTGTCACCGATGACCACGGGTCCGATGATCTGGCTGTCAACGACCCGGGAACCGACACCAATGGTCACGGCACCCCGGATCTCGGTGTCGATGACTTCGCCGCTTATCTTTTCGCTCAGATCACTCAGTACGAGTTCGCTCGCATGGAGAAGGTCCTCCTTCTTGCCCGTGTCTTTCCACCACCCGGTGATCATCGAAGCCCGAACCTCCTGACCGTCGTCTATCAACCACTGGATCGCGTCAGTGATCTCGAGTTCGCCCCGGCCCGACGGCTTGATGCTGTCGATCGCTTTCTGCACACCAGCGTCGAAGAGATAACAGCCGACCAGAGCGAGGTTCGACGGGGGCACCTTGGGTTTTTCGACCAGTCGCACGACAACCCCCTCATCGTCGAGTTCCGCAACACCGAATTCGGAGGGGTTCGGCACCTGGGCCAACAAGATCTGCGCGTTCGGTCTGTGTTCTTTGAAGTCGGTGACGGTATCGGCTACACCACGCTTGATGAGGTTGTCACCCAGGTACATCAGGCAATCATCGCCGTCCACGAACGGCATGGCCATGTTCAGCGCGTGTGCGAGACCCAGTGGTCGATCCTGGACGATGAACTCGACTCGCTTCAGCCCGAACCGCTCGCCCTTGCCTACCGCCCGGCGTATCTCGCCACCGGTTTCCGGAGAGATGATGATGCCGACCTCTTCGATACCCGCTTCGGCCAGATCACTCAACCCGTAGAACAGGATGGGCTTGTTGGCGACGGGGACGAGCTGCTTCGACATCGAAAACGTAATCGGTCGTAGCCTGCTTCCGGCACCTCCGGCAAGGACAACACCTCTCATCGCAGCCCCCTGTCACTTCTCATCAGACGCCTGTTCTCTCTTCAGCGGCCGCCACCAGTCCTCACGGTCCCGATACCACTGCACCGTGTCGATCAACCGCTCTTCAAGAGTGTTGGCCGGTGCCCATCCAAGCGCCCGGATTTTTGACGAGTCGACCGCGTACCGACGATCGTGTCCCGGGCGATCCTCGACATAGTCGATGAAGCCTTCATCACGTCCGGTCAGCTCGATCAGCTTGTGGGTGAGCTCGAGGTTCGTGGTCTGTGCGTTGGCTCCGATGTTGTAGATCTCGCCTGGTGAGCCCTGATCGACCAGGAGGTGGATGGCTGCGCAATGATCCTCGACATAGATCCAGTCCCGTTCGTTGAGACCATCTCCATATACCGGAACCTTCTGTCCCTCGAACAGATTTGTCACAAAGAGAGGGATGAGTTTCTCAGGAAAGTGATACGGGCCGTAGTTGTTCGTGCAGCGCGTGATGATCGCGGGATAGTCGTATGTCACCCCGTACGACTGCACGAGGAGATCAGCCCCCGCCTTCGACGCCGAATAGGGCGAAGAGGGCTCGAGCGGGTGACGCTCGCTTGCAAATCCTTCATCGAGCGAGCCGTAGACCTCATCGGTCGAGACCTGAATGTACGTACCGATCTCGTAACGCCTGGCGGCATCGATGAGTACACCCGTTCCCACCACATTCGTGTGCAGAAACACCGAAGGTCCATGAATCGAGCGATCAACGTGGCTTTCGGCGGCGAAATTGACGACAACATCGTGACCCGGCATGACTTCCTCGACCAGAGCGGCATCGCGAATATCGCCTTTGACGAACGTGTGCCTCTCTGATGCGTCCAGTTCTTCGACCGTGGCTTCAACGCCGGCATAGGTGAGGGCGTCGAGATTCGTGACCGAGGAGTCCGGTTCTCGTTCCAGCACGAGGCGGATGAAATTCGAGCCGATGAAGCCTGCACCGCCGGTGACCAGGTAGCGGCGGCTCACGAGCGCTCCGAGCGCGTCAGATGAGAATGGTCTTTCAGAATCAGCACGCTACACAATCCATTGGGAACGGAGACCCGAGTTTAGGTTTCACCTAAAACGTCGTCAGTAACCCGGCGAGGCTTTAGCTTGCTCACCTGGTTGTCGGGTATAGCTACTATCTCGGCTGTGAACATGCGATTTGGACGATCTCTGATATTCGGAGCGTTGATCGGTCTGGTGACGGGGATCGTTGCTCTTCTGATCCTGGCGCCCATCATGATCAATAATGTCGATGCCCGTCTTCTCGGCGACGGAACGGCCAGGGTCGAAACCTTCTTTTCTATCGGGTCGGCCTCGCTTGAACTCCCTCACCTGGTCGACATGGGCGAAACCACGCTTTTCACCGGGACGGTCGAGATTTCGCCCCTCGGATTGGTGAGCGTGTTTGCCGCACTCGGGTTTGGATTCGCCGGTCTCGTCACCTCCGCCGCGCTGCAGTGGATGCCCCGGGCTTTCGATCCCGATGCAGTAGTGCCACGAAATTCGGGAAAAGTGCTCACGTCCGGAGCATTGACCGGCGCGATAACCGGCTTGCTATTCGCCCAGGGTGCAGTCATCTGGCTCGGTGAACAAGCCACGACAACCGCTGAGATTCCGATCGTACCGGGGCTGCTGTGGGCCCTGCTTGCCGGGGTGTCGATCGGCTCCGCAGTCGCAGGACTCTCTCACCTGTTGTCACGGCCAGATGTCATAGGCCTCGATGAACTCGGTTGGGAGACCCCGGAGGAATTCAAGCGAGCAACCGCGAGGGCTGTGGGCGTACCGGTGATGGCAATGGTGGTTGTCCTCGTGGTCGTCGCCGCATTCGGTGCCCTGTTCCTGGGCATTTCACCGGAAGTCGTCCCGCACGGAGGAGAAGAGGCTTCAGGCGATGTGAACAAGGCTCCGTTGCTGATCATCGCCTCGCTGATCTCCGCGGTGATTCTGGGGTTTGCGGCGTTCGCCGCGTATCGGCCGCGAGCAGCGACTAAGAGGCGAGAATCCCGCTAAACGTCGCCAGCACGACAAAAAACAGGCTCAGCGCAAGTATCAGACCGATCGCAAAGAGGCGATTCATGGTCTTGTTCTCGAATCGCAAATGCATGAACCATCCGACAACCACGCCGAACTTCAAAATGCCGAGCCCGATCAAACCGACCGTGAGCACGGTACGGTTCAAGTCCGGGATGTAGGCAATCGCGATTTCGATAGCCGTGACAATTCCGAGAAACAACGCGATCAGCCAGTAGCGCTTTTCGGTTGGATGCTCTCTCGTGGAAGTAGTGGTTTCTGCTGTCGACATGTCCGTCACACCTGCAACAGATAGACGACTGTGAAGATGACGATCCAGACGATATCGACAAAGTGCCAATACAGTCCGACGAGCTCAACGTTCATGCCTCTGTGCGCATGCAGATTCCCCCTGCGAGACAGGATGACCATCGAGGTGAGCATGATCACGCCGACCGCGACGTGAGCCCCGTGGAATCCGGTCAACACGAAAAAAGCTGAACCGAATGGTGAGATGTCCATACGCAATCCTTCGGCATAAAACGTGGTGAACTCGAAGACCTGGCCACCGAGAAACACCGTGCCGAGCAAAGCTGTGGCCGTCAACCAGATTTGCATTTGTCGTTTGTCTTCACGCTCGTAGGCGTTGTGGGCCAGCACCATCGTCAACGAGCTCATCAAGAGAACAAATGAGCTGACCGAGGTGAAGGGAATATCAAACAGCTCGGTTCCAGGGCCTCCGTTGGTTTCATCGCTATAGAGCAGAAACGTTGCGATGAAGGAACCGAAAAACAAGCACTCGGATCCGAGAAACGCCCACATTGCCGTCTTGCGGATGTCTGCGCCATCTGTGCCGATCGGCCCATGCACTGCCGTTTCGGAAGCCATCAGACGTCGTCACCTCCGGCCTCTTCTGCTGACTCGACTTCAACTTGATTGACGTCGCTCGACTCCAGATCGTCTGCCTCCACATCGTCGGAGCCCACCTTGTCAAGCTCCATGTTGTCTGGCTCCACGTTGTCTGACGTGATTGCGTCAGTCCGTGCGTCGCTATCGTCCAGGGCCAATTCCTCACCCGTTCCTTCGTCGTCGTGAACCTCGCCGTGGTGATCGTCGTGATCGCCCATCGGATGGTCGGGATCTTCCTGCGCCCATCCGAAGGCTCCGCCGAACAGCATCAGGGCACCGATCACGAACAGCGGGATGCCGAGGGGGGCGAAGACGAAGCCGTAAGCCATCAACACCAGGCCCGCAGCGAGCATGATCGGGTAATACGAAGGCGACGGAAGATGGATGTACTCGTCGGTGTAGCGAGAGGGCTCGGGGAAAGTCTTGACCCTCACGGCCCGTCCCTCCTCGTCCTCACCGTATTTACGATGCCAGAAGTCATCGATCGCTTCGACGTTCGGCACCTCGTGAAAATTGTGGTGCGGCGGCGGTGACGAAATGGACCATTCGAGCGTTCTCCCATCCCAGGCGTCCGCCGGAGCAGGTGTTCCTTTGCGCGAATTCACGACCATCGCGTAGAGGAACGGCAGCATCGACACCGCAATGGTGAAGGCCCCGATCGTGGAAACCATATTGAGCGCATCGAGTCCGATATCGGGGGGATAGACGGCCGTTCGCCTCGCCATACCCTGGAGCCCCAACCAGTGCTGGGGTGCAAACGTGAGATTGAATCCGAGCAACATCAGCCAGAAATGCCACTTGCCGAGCGTCTCGCT
This sequence comes from Acidimicrobiia bacterium, assembly GCA_041567895.1. Taxonomy (GTDB): domain Bacteria; phylum Actinomycetota; class Acidimicrobiia; order Spongiisociales; family SHLN01; genus JABDOU01. The sequence continues at coordinate 52,884 of JBFGAX010000002.1, read as the reverse complement.
GAGATATCGCCCACTGATCTTGGGCCACCAGTAATAGATGCCGGCGAAGATGCCGAACATCGCTCCACCGAAAAGAACGTAGTGGAAGTGAGCCACGACGTAATAGGTATCGGTCTGCTGAGTGTCGGCTGGAACAACCGAGTGCGTCACACCCGAGAGACCGCCGATGGTGAACATCGCGATGAATCCGAGCGAAAACAACATCGGCGTTTTCAAACTGATCTTGCCGCCCCACGTCGTACCGATCCAGTTGAAGATTTTGATCCCCGTCGGGACCGCGATGAACATCGTCGTCAACGAGAAAGCCGATTCGGCGACAGGACCGAGGCCGCTCGTAAACATGTGGTGAGACCAGACGCCAAAGCCCAGAAGCGCAATGGCGGCACCGGCAAACACCACGAACTGATAGCCAAACAGAGGCTTGCGGCTGAACACGGGCAACACCTCTGAAACGATCCCCATCGAAGGAAGAATCAGGATGTACACCTCGGGATGCCCGAACAGCCAGAACAGGTGTTGGTACAGAATGGGATCGCCGCCGGCGGCCGGGTCGAAGAACAGAGTCCCGAAGTTGCGGTCGAAGAGCACCTCGAACAGAGCAACGGTGATCACCGGGAGCGAGAACAGAAGCAAGAACGCAACGACCAGCTGCATCCAGACGAACACCGGCATCTTGAACATGGACATGCCAGGGGCGCGCATCGTGAAGATCGTCGTTGTGAAGTTGACTGCACCGGCGAGAGAGGCGATTCCCAGTATGAGCAGGCCGATCGCCCAGAAATCCATGCGTATGACTTCGGATTGCGTCGACAACGGCGCGTATCCGAACCAGCCACCATCGGGAAAGCCTCCCAGAAAGAAGGAGCTCGACAAGAAGATGCCGCCGAACAAGAAAACCCAGTAACTCATCGCATTCATTCGTGGGAACGCCACGTCCCTGGCGCCAATCATCAACGGCAGCAAGTAGTTGCCGAACGCCGCAGCCAGCGGCATGATCACCAGGAACACCATGGTTGTCCCATGCATGGTGAACAGTTGGTTGTATTGGTCAGATGTCAACACGGTTCCGTCGGGGACAGCCAATTGCAGGCGAATGAAGAGCGCCTCGATCCCGCCGAGCAAGAAGAAAAACATTGCCGTTGCGCCGTACATCAAGCCAATCCGCTTGTGGTCGACCGTCGTGATCCAGCTCCACAAACCGCCGGTAGCCTCGTGCGAACCCGGCTCTTGTGTGTCAAGTACCTCTGGTGTGAGTGTCGCCATTGTCTCTCCTACTTCAGATCTTGCAGAAACGCGACCAGGGTGTCAATCTCGTCTTCGTTGAGGCCGAGGTTCGGCATACCACGGTTGGAATCGGGCTCCATCGGTTTGAGGTCGGACGGGTTTCGAAGCCAGGCCTTCAGGTTCTCCGTGGTGAGTTCAAAACTCGCGCCGGCGAAGGTACTCCTGCTTCCAATATGGGTGAGGTCGGGTCCCGGATTCAGTCCACCGCCTTGGGCAATCGTCCCACCGATGGCGTGACAGGCAGAACAACCTTTGTCCAGAAAAAGACCCCACCCTGCACTGTCCTCGTCCACGTCGCCAGGTGCCAGCTGCTGATCGACCCATGCATCGAAATCAGCCGGTTCGGCAGCATGTACCGTCATCCGCATCCGCGCATGAGAAAGGCCACAGAACTCAGCACACTGGCCGAGGTACACACCTGGTTCAGGCGCCGAGATGGTCAGGGTATTCACGCGTCCCGGGACCACGTCACGCTTGCCATTCAGGTTCGGAATCCAGAACGAGTGAATGACGTCTTCGTCGTCGGTCGTCATGGACAAGAAGACGGGCTGGTCGGTGGGGATCCATAGCTCGTTGGCTGTGACAACACCGAGCTCGGGATACCGATACTCCCACCACCACTGGTGCCCGATCACCTCTACCTGCAGAGCGTTAGGTGGCTCTTCTGCGAGTTCGAAAATGGTGCGTACCGTCGGCACCGCGATCACCGCCAGGATCAGCGCCGGGATGACCGTCCACGTGATTTCAAGCGTGTCATTGCCATGGATCTGCTTTGGCTCGGTGTCATCGTTCTTGCGAGCCCGATACCGAATGGCCGCATAGACCACGGCACCGTTTACTCCCACGAAAAACACGGCAGCAATGGCAAGGGTCAGCCGGAAAAGGTCGTCGATGGTTTGAGCGTTCTCCCCAACAGGGTTGAGCGTGCTGCGCGGCAAATTGTCGGAGCACGACGAGAGCAAGAGAACCACGAGGAGGCCAAGTGGTGCGAGTCGCATCAACATAGAAGGGCGCGCAAGAGACGGGGACGGGTTCATCCGATCAATTTGTTGGAACCTACGCTTCACCCGAATACCTGCACCTCTGGCTCTGGTCTGTGACGATGCTACCTACTGCCCAAATCCCTAGTGAAATTACGGTGTCTGGCGTGGGTCCGGGTGGCAATTCAGGCCCGCGTCGTGAAACAGAAACCTCCAAATGATCGCCGAAATCCCGGTCTGGGCGCTGACGCTCGCCTGGATTGTCGTGGCGATCGCCGCGCTCACTCAGGCGACCATCGGCTTCGGGTTCAACATCCTCGCAGTGCCGTTGATGAGCTTGATCCACCCGGATCTGGCACCTAATCCTCAACTCGTGATCACGGCTGTGCTATCGGCGGCCACGGTGATCAGAGAGCGGGGTCGCCTTGGGGAACTCAAAGATGTGGCGTACGTACTGGCCGGCAGACCGGTCGGTGGCCTGGCCGGGTTGGCGGTGATCGGTCTCGCAACCGCATTCTGGCTAGACATCTCGATCGGCGTGATCGTGCTGCTGGCCGTTGCGATCCTCTCGACCAATATCACGATCGTTCGGACACCCGTAACAGAGAGTCTCGCTGGCTTCGCATCCGGATTCACGAGCATCGTATCGTCGATCGGTGGACCGCCCCTCATTCTTCTGTATAGAGACGAAACCGGAAAAACGACGAGATCTCAGCTCGGGATGGTCTTTTTGATCGGCGCACTCATCAGCATTGGGCTCCGATTACTCGGAGGGGAATTCGGAACCAGCGATCTCGTCATCGGCCTCTCGATGCTGCCACCAATGTTCCTCGGTTTCTCCATCGCCGGGCCGGCCCGATCGAAGATAGATCGTCGCGGTCTTCGCACTCCAGTCCTCGTGATGTCCAGCCTGGCCGCCGTCTCGTTGATCGGAAGGGCGCTCCTCGATTTGTGAAGCGTCGGTCAGGAACCGCCAGGTCGCAGCGAACCCCAGAGAACCCCAATCGCATCGAGCATGTTGCCAAGCGCCCAGAAGAACAGCCAGAGCATCACGATGCCGACAACCGCGGTGGCTATCAATCGGAGTCGATACAGCCGCATCAGTTGAGCGTCGTCCATGTAGCTCGGCGGTGGGGCCGGCATCTGGGCACGGGCCACGGCAACCTGGCTCGGCGAAGGCGGTGCGGTTCTGGTCATCACTCTGCCGCCCAGCCGGCTGAGCGCGCTCTCTTGCCGTTCGTCACCGCCGGCGTCGTAGTCGTCGTCGATGTCGTCGTCGATGTCGTCGTCGATGTCGTCGGCGTCGTCGATGTCGTCACCCAACCGAACGTCCGCATCGATAGGACCCGCCACGGTGTCATTGTCGCCTTCGTCATCCTCAGGGTCAGAATCCGGACCATCGGCAAGCGTGTCCGGCAGGTCTGCACGCACCGCCGCTTCCATGAGGTCGTCAGCATCGATTTTGAGAGCGGCCGCCAACTCCATCACAGTCGTCGGACTGCTTGGAACCTCCAGTCCCGCCTCCCAAACGGCGACGTCGGACGGTTCGCGATCGAGCACCTCGGCGAGCTCATCCTGCGAGAAACCCATGGCCCGACGACCGGCGCCGATCATTTCCCCGAAATCCATAGCAGCAGGCTAGCCAGTGTGATTGTCGGGGTGACAGCGATCTGCCAACGTCACCTGGGCAGGTGCCCGGTGCAGCTCCACCCAGACATGAGCACCTTCCGGGACCACATCGACGCCCCGTTCGACAACCGCAAAACCGTCAGCATCGGCCAATGCCCCCAGCTGATGCGAGCTTTGACCGCCGGACAATGATGCCATGAGCCGTCCTTCTTCTTGCCGGAGGCTGACCCGCAAGAACACGGTCTTGGCAACTGCAGTTGTGAAGGCTGTGCCGGCGACAGCGAGAACTCGCGGTCGGAATATGCGATCGGCGCCCATCATGCTGAGAAGACCAGGCCGCAGGAATTGCTCGAACGCTACCGAGACCGAAACCGGATTGCCCGGCAACCCGAACGCGGGTGTTCCGTCGATTGTTCCGAACGTGAAAGGCTTGGCAGGCTGCATCGCTACTTTCCATGACGTGGCTGCGCCGAGCTCGGCCATGACGTCTCGGACGTAGTCGAATTCCCCCATGGACACTCCCCCGGACGTGACCACGACGTCCGCTTCGGCGGCCGCTTTGGCGAGTGTGCGTCCCACAATGTCGCGATCGTCAGCGAGAATTCCAAAGTCGACAATGTCGACACCGAGATCTTCGAGCAGGGCCCTCATCACCGTCCGGTTGCTGTCACGAATCTGACCCGGTTCGAGCTCGCGGGTCTGCGGCGACATCACTTCGTTGCCGGTCGACATGATCGCCACGGTAGGGAGCCTCGATACGACAACATCGGTGTGGCCGATGGATGCCAGAACCCCGAGGTGATATGGCGTGAGCATGACACCCGGCTGCAGAACGGTGGTTCCGAGCGACAGGTCACTGCCGGCTTGCCGGATCGCATTGCCGGACGCGACGGCCTCATGAATAATGACCCGACCGGCATCGACCGAGGTGAGCTCGACCGGCACCACCGAGTCGGCGCCGTCCGGGACGGGAGCACCCGTCATGATTTTGATCGCAGTGCCGGGACGTATATCGACCGCCGTTACGTTGCCGGCCGCCACGCCTGCGATGACCTCGAGTGAAACAGGGGCGTCCGCGAGATCCTTTGCGATCACGGCATACCCATCCATTGCCGAGTTCCTGAAGGGCGGTATCGCCTCGGGCGTGACGACACTGCCCGTGCTCACCCTCCCGTTAGCAGCCGCGAGGGGGACCGATTCGGAATCCAGCCGCGGAAGCGACGCAAACACCTGCAGCTGCGCATCTTCCAAAGGGGTCAATTGTTCTTCCATAGCGGAGGCGGACGGGAATCGAACCCGCCAAGGGCTCATAGAACCCTTCATCGGTTTTGAAGACCGAGGAGCCCACCAGGCGCTCGGACGCCTCCAATTGGAGGTCAGGCTAGGCGCTCAACCCGTGTGAGCACCGACCCCCCCGACAACAGAGACGTCGAACACTTTCAGTGGCGAATCCGTTACTCAGGGTGTACACTTCCCGGCGGCTGGCACCAGGGAACCAATTCATGCTGAAACTCTCTTGGCGTTCTGTAATGGCGGGCGCTCTCATCGCCTTGATCGGCGTCATACCCACAGCGGAGGCTGCAGCCGAGGAAAGCCTCGGTTTCGGCTTCTTCGACGCGTCGACCGGCCGGTGGCGGTTCGACGATGGCAAGGACTTCTACTTCGGAAATCCTGGAGATTCTCCGATGCTGTGTGACTGGGACGGCGACGGCGAAGACACGGTTGGGCTCTATCGACGTCATTCCGGATTCCTCTACCTGCGAAACACGAATACCCAGGGTGTAGCCGAGAAGGAGATCTTCTTTGGTATACCCGAGGACGCGCCAGTCTGTGGAGACTGGAACGGTGACGGAGTGGATACGGTCGGCGTGTTTCGCCCGTCACAAAGTCGGTTTTATCTTCGCAATTCCAATACCCAGGGTTTCGCCGACCTTTCCTTCACCGTCAGCGATGCGACGGGCGTACCTGTCGCCGGCGACTTCGATGGAGACGGCACGGACACCGTCGGGTTGTGGAATCCAGCGACCGGCAGGGTGGCTATCGCCGGCGGAACCAACGACGCTCCCCCGATCCTCACGAGAAACTTCGGGGTTCCCGGAGATCAACTCCTTGTCGGCGATTGGGAACGAGACGGAACCGACCAGCTCGGCGTCTATAGGTCCGGAGGCGCTATACACCTCGAATTCTCCAATAGCACCGAGATCCGGGAGACGACGTTGACGGGAATCGCGGTAGCCGGGACTATCGCAAAGAGCGACACCAGCAACAGTCCTGACCCCGCGGTTCGCCCCTCCCAACCGAATATCGAATGGATCGATCCGTCGGTCGACCATGTGACGGTCAAGTGGACGAGCCAGGCGGATGCTCGAGGCGGATTCGTACTCGAGGTTCGGCAGGGGACAGCCCTCGTCAGCCGCATAACCCCCGAAGGTGACCAGGAGGGTCCATGGGATCTCTGGGGACTCGCACCGGAGATCGACTACAGCCTCCAAATGTGGGCGATCGGAGATCGAGGCATCAAATCCGCCACGGTGATCCGGAATTTCCGAACACCCGCTTCCTCAGCGGGCCAGACCGTCGTTCCGGTCTACGACACAGCGTGGGAACTTCCATCGTTCGCGACGCTCGATGACGCCGATGCCTACTTCCGGCACCTCTCCGAGGCCGGATTCACGGGAGCGTGGCTCGGTTACTTCAATCACATCAACACAGGAATCGATGGCTATAACGTCAACGGAGATTGGGTGGCGACCGGAGGATGGGGCCAGCAGTTTGCACTCGATGCCGGCTATGCCGCGCACATGCGAGGCATCCTCGATGCCGCAGAACGGCATGACCAGAAGGTCGGTTTCGTCATGATCTGGGCGCAGCGTTACATCAACAATGGAGCCCTCAATCGAGATAACTCATACTCGCTCGGAAAACAGCTCGGAGAGCTCTTCGGTGACCATCCCGCGATTGCCCATTGGGTGGCGGGCGGTGACAACTTCGGGAGCAAGGAAGACCCCGCCATCTGGGCAAATATGGTGTCGGGTCTGCGGGAGGCAGGTGCCACACAAGAAGTCGGTTACCACCCGCCTGCCATCCCGGGCCAGGACGGGCACCTTCGATTCGTCAACGAATGGTGGGTCGACTTCATCGCTCCCCAAACCGGCCATTGTCAGGGAGCCGACACGACCTATCAACAACTCTCGTCCGTCGTCCAGTCAACCTGGAAGCCGGTTTATGCCGGGGAACTCAGGTATGAGAACATCAGCCCGAGCTGGTGCTCGCCACCCGGGGGTTCTCCGGTTCCGGCGAGCAGCGTTCTCGCCGACGTACAGGCCGCTCACAATGCCGGTGTGTCTGCGATCGTTTTCGGTCACAACGAACGATGGCAATGGGGAGAACACCTGAACGGTGGATCAAACGGCGGAAGCTGGGCGGCTTTGAACTCGCTGGGCTCAGAAGGAGAGCGCCTCATTCTGGAGTATCTCCGGTCCTGAGCCGACCACCCGGTACGGATGGGGACCACCGGTCGAACTGATCGCAGTCCTGAGAGCCCGCCCGGGGCCGGTTTGACCCCGACCCCGGCAGCCATCTCAGTCGGAAGCTTGCGTCAGTCGAGAGCTGGAATGCGAAGAACCTGTCCGGGATAGATCAGGTCGGGATCCTTGAGCATCGGGCGATTCGCATCAAAGATCTCGGGGTACTTCATCGCGTCGCCGTAATACGACTTGGCGATTTTTGAGAGCGTATCGCCCTTGACGACCGTGTGAAACTTCGACTCTTCTGCAGGGTCGGCGACCGTCATACGATCGTCGACCGCCGCGATGCCCTCGTGATTGCCGACTACGAGCACGGCTTTCTCGCGATCGATTTGCGTGGCAGCCTCTCCGGTCACGACGGCGATGTCGTCATTGAGCTGCAAACCGAAGTTCTTGACGTCAAAATCGAACTTCTTGACGAAGTCCATGATGTCCTTCTGTCGGTTCAGCTGCTCGACGCGATCTGCGGTCGCCTCTTCCTTGGCCTCAGCCTCCGCTCTGTCAGAAGCGGCCTCCCTCGCATTGGCCTCGGCCTGGCGAGCCCGCTGGGCGGCGGCTGCTTCGGCTTTCTTGTCCTCCTCGTCGTCCCCAATGCCGATCTTTCGGCCAGCGGCCTTTACGAATTCGATGAGACCCATTCACGGTCCTTTCTCACTTCACATGGTGTCGGCGCCAAACTGTAGCCATCTGCAGACGCGTGCGCTCAAACGCAGGGAGCGGCATTTCTCCTGTACTCGGAGAGCATTCGTGCCGATATCTAGGCGATGGGCCTCCCTGAACACGTACATGAAGAGCGACCGGCTTTCGCCTCGATGGAATCGATGGCTGCGCACATCGACACGCTCGAACATGCAATCGAAGAGCAGGCAGAAGACGCCAACCGACGCACGATGCTTCTTGCTCACCTGTCTCACGAGCTGAGGACGCCGATGTCGGCCATCCTCGGCATGATCGACCTGTTGCTCGACACGGACCCGACTGACATGCAACGAGAGATGTTGGAGGTCTCCAAGCAGGCGAGCGACGAGTTGCTGACGCTCATCAACGACATCCTCGACCTCTCGAAACTCGACGCAGATGGCATGCGACTCGAAGCGGTGCCCTTTGACATAACAGATGCGGTAGGCCAGGTGTTGTCCATCCTTCGCCCGCTCGCCACGGAAAAGGACATCTATCTCGCCTCCGACATCAAAATTGGTGTGCCCGACCTGGTCATCGGGGACCCCGGAAGGCTGCGTCAGATCCTCATCAACCTCGTGGGCAACGCCATCAAATTCACTGATCAGGGCTCTGTCGTCGTCCGTATCGGCGTGGTGTCTGCCGCGCCCGACCGTGCCACCATCCGCATCGACGTGGTGGACACGGGTGCCGGTATCCCGGCGGATCGTCTCGAAGCGATTTTCGACCCATACGAACAAGCAGCCGACTCGACAACGCGTACCCATGGCGGGACGGGTCTCGGACTCGCGATTTGCAGCCAACTCGCCGATCTCATGGGCGGCAGGCTCACCGTTACCTCGACATTGGGACGGGGTTCGACGTTCACCATGGTCGTGGAGTTCGCAACGCGCGCATCGGCCGAGTTCGAGTTCGCAGACGTGGCCGCCGCGGTCCGGGCAGTCGTCGTGCCCTCTCACCCCGGTCCCGGGAGTGTGGCAGACCTCGTGGCTGGCCTTGACCTCACCCCCGTTGCAGAAGCTCTGGCCGCAGATGACGTCATCATCGTCGACCTCGACCACATCGACTTCAACGACATCGAATCAATCCGATCCGACAATCCCGACAACCCGGTGATCATTGTCACGACCACCGGCCAGCGAGGCGATGCGGCCCGTAGCACCGAGCTCGGTGTTTCCGGCTATCTGACCCGCCCGATCAGTAACGATGAGTTGTCCGCGGCGATCAATGCCGCTCGCAGCGGTGTCACCCAGCTCATCACACGCCACTGGCTGCGTGAGCAGCAACCACGTCGCTCGGTCCTCGTGGTCGAGGACGATGATGTGAACCGGCGGGTCACGGTCCACATGTTGGAACAGCTCGACTACTCGGTCATAGCGGTCGGCAGCGCTACTGAAGCTCTTGATGCAATTTCGGTTCGGAGGTTCGACCTCATCATCTCCGACCTCGGACTTCCGGACATGGATGGAATCGATTTCGCGAAACGAATACGTGCTCAAACCGATACACCGGCCCTCGCTGCCACGGGTCGCGTCGATCACGTTTCGATCGACGAATGCATTGCGGCCGGGTTTGCGTCGGTACTCGCCAAGCCGTTCACGATCGACCAGCTGTCCGACGAGGTCCAGCAGCTCCTCGACTGAACCGGTGACCACCGAACGCGGTTCCCGTTGGCCCGGGTAAGATATCGCCCGTAAGGGAGGGGCTCTCGTAAGGGGAAGGAACCCAGTGGGCGAGGAACTCAGGCTGCATGGTGTCGGCCCGAGCGAACGGCGGAACGCGGATGCCACAACATCCGGAAAGCGGGCGTCCGATGTAGCGCGCCCATCCCGGAGTGCCGCTCCGGCACTGCGAGCGGAATACTCGACCCCCCACATTCGGGAACTCTCTCCGCCTTCGACCTCCTCTGCAACATCACCAGGCACGGTAGATGATCGCACAACGGACCTTCTGCGGGCTGCCAGTGTCCGCCACCGTCGCCACAAGCATGGCGAAACCGCTCCGAGCGAACCCCCGTCACGTCGGGTCCTGCCGATGTTCACCGGCGGCCTCGGAACCATCATGGTTTTGGCGGGACTCTTCATGGCCGCTCAGATTTCACAGCCAGAGGCTCCGGCGGTTGAGGTACTCGCGAGCAACGTCTCGGACACCTCCGCAGCAACCACCACCTCTGGCGCAGAGGTCACCGTCGGCCAGCCCCTCGGTCCGATTGCGTCGACCACGACCGCCACGACTTCGGTCCCGGATACCACCGCACCGTCACCTTCTTCGCCAAGACCTTCAACGGTCACAACGGCGCTGCTACCAACCGATCCGGGACCGATCACATTGGATTCGACCACAACCACCACGGTTGTCACCGAGACTCCCAGCACGACGGTTCCCGAAATCGGGACACCGACCTCAATCACCACCATCGGCGGACAACCGGAGGCGCCCTCGACGACCCAGGCTCCAACGGTCCCCGTCACCACGGCACCAACGACCACCGTTCCGGAATCAACCACCACCCTTCCACCGTCGACGACCACGTCTACAACGGTGACCTCAACAACCGTGACTACGACAACCGTCGTAGATCCTCAGGAGCAAACGACCACCACAATCCCGGAAACCCAACAGCCCACCACCACCACGATCTTCGACGGCGACTGACCCGAGCCGGTGCCTCAGGATTCCGACATAGAAACGCTCTCGATTACACATTCCTCGATAGGTCGTTCGCCAGCCCGCGGTTCGGCCGCAATCGCATCCACCGTTTCCATTCCCGCTGTGACCTCGCCAAAGATCGTGTACGCGTGTGGGAGCCCGACATCCGCAAGACAGATGAAGAACTGTGATCCGTTGGTATTCGGACCTGCGTTCGCCATGGCCAACGTTCCCCGGCTGTAGTTGCCAGAGCCCTCGAGTTCGTCGCGAAACTTGTAGCCGGGTCCGCCGCTCCCGGTCCCGGTCGGATCGCCGCCCTGGATTACAAAGCCGGGCACGACACGGTGGAATATCACACCGTCATAGAAACCCTCCTTCGCCAGGAACAGGAAGTTGTTGACTGCCTGGGGCGATCGGGCAGCATCGAGTTCGAGCTCGATATCTCCTTTGTTGGTGTGCAGCGTGGCTGTGTAGCTTTTGCCCACATCGATGGTCAGCTCGGGCGCGGCGTCGTATTTCATGATGTCTCCAGTCCCCAACGTTGGGCAGCACGATACCCGGTTGGCTATGCACCGGGTGAACTACCCGGCTCGCACCAAACTCAGGATGGTGCCCATTGTCTCAATCGACTCGAGGGTGATGGGGTCGATCACAACCTGGACATGGTCGACTTTTGTGGAAAATGCCGCGATCTGTTCCGCGATTTCTTGCGTCGTGCCCGTGATCGGCGAAGCATCGGCCTCGGCTCCCATGACTCTCCCACCTCCTTCAGGGAGAGCAACAGAAATCGCCACCGAAGTGGTGATATCTGTGCGTTCTCTCCCCGCCGCACCGAGAGCTCGGTCGAGTTGCACGAGAAGTGGATCAAGGCCCGCAGGATCATTGTTGAACCTGCTCCACCACTCGTTCCACCAATTCATGTGTGGCGCAGTTATGGACAACATACGGGGCCCGGTCGATCCAATCATGATCGGAAGATCTGATCGAGTTGGCGGCACCATGGGTAGGTCGCGAATGTGGTAATAGTCTCCCGATGCATCCGCGTAGCCGGTTCGAATCAACGACGTGATGACCGTGAACGCTTCTTCAAATCTGCTCACGCGCTTGTCGAACGCAAAACCGTAGGCGTCGAACTCCCTCTGGTTCCAGCCGGAGCCAAGCCCTAGCACGAGTCGCCCTCCCGAGATCTCGTCCACCGTTCCTGCCATCTTGACCAGCAAGGCCGGATTGCGCCAACCCGTCGGCGAGACGAGCGGGCCAAGAAGCACCCGATTCGTGACCGCCGCGATCGCCGCCAACTGGGTCCAGCACTCCCACGGACCGAGAGGCCCTTCCGGCTTGTCGTACATCAAGTGGTCACCGAGCCAGATGGAATCGAATCCCACGTCTTCGGCGAGGATGGCCATAGCCCGATACTCGGGCCATGGAACGATTCGTTCAACCTCCGGCAGCTGGATACCAATTTTCACGAACCAACCCTATCTGCCGGGTTTGAGGGCTCGTGGCGTACGCGTCAGACAATCTTGCTGCGTCCGCCATCTATTCTGAGGACATGTCTTATCAGGCGCCGTTGCGCGATATGAGGTTCGTCTTGAAGGCGGTGGTAGGTCTCGAAGAAATCGTCGAGATGCCACCGTTCGCTGCGGCAGACCTGGAAACCGTCTTTGGTGCCCTCGACGAGGCAGCCCGGTTCGTGCAGGATCAGGTTGCACCGCTCAACGTGATCGGCGACCAGATCGGCTCGGTTCGCAACGCCGATGGATCGGTCAGTACGCCGCCCGGATTCAAAGAAGCGTATCGCCAGTTTGTGGACGCCGGCTGGAGTGCGGTACCGGTCCCAGAAGAGTTCGGCGGGCACGGATTTCCCCTGCTCGTCGGCACCGTCGTCATGGAAATGCTCAATGCAGCCAACATGGCGTGGGCTCTTTGTCCCCTGTTGACCCAGAGTTCCATAGATGCGCTCATTCACCACGGGACGCCCGAGCAGCAAGTCACGTACCTGCCAAAGCTCCTCACAGGCGAGTGGTCGGGGACCATGAATCTGACCGAGGCGCATGCAGGTTCTGATGTCGGAGCTCTGCGGACGAGGGCTGAGCCTGCAGATGACGGAACCTGGCGCATCAAGGGAACCAAGATCTTCATCACGTACGGAGAGCACGATATGGCTGAGAACATCATCCATATGGTGCTGGCGCGTACGCCGGGATCACCACCGGGGACGAAAGGGATTTCTCTGTTCATCGTGCCCAAGTTCCTGGTGAACGAAGACGGAACCGTTGGCGAACGCAACGATGTGGTGTGCGCCTCGCTCGAGCACAAGATGGGCATCCACGGAAGCCCGACGGCGGTCATGCACTACGGCGAAAACTCCGATGGCGCCATCGGCTACATGATCGGAAGTGAAAACGAGGGCATGCGGGCCATGTTCACGATGATGAACGGCGCGCGTCTTGCAGTCGGCAACGAGGGACTCGGCATCGCGGACCGCGCGTATCAGCAGGCAGTCATTTTCGCCCAGGAACGGCATCAAGGCCGCGCAGTGGGATCGACCGAGTCGTCTCCCATCATCGATCATCCTGACGTCCGGCGGATGCTCATGACCATGAAGGCCTACATCGAAGCCATGCGATGTGTGATCTACGCAGATGCCGCAGCCATCGACCGGAGCGTCGGAGCCGCAACCGTCGAGGAACGAACTCGTGCCTCCCACCTGGCGGCGTTGTTCACGCCGATCAGCAAGGCATGGTCCTCGGACCTTGGCTGCGAGGTCGCGTCGCTGGCGTTACAGGTCCACGGCGGAATGGGTTTCATCGAGGAAACCGGCGCAGCTCAGCACTATCGGGATGCCAGAATCGCACCCATCTATGAGGGAACAAACGGGATTCAGGCGATTGACCTCGTAATGCGCAAACTCCCTCTCGAAAAAGGGGAAGTGATTTCCGGGCTCATAGCGGATATGCGAGACACCGTCGACATGCTGGCCCATCACCCGAACCTCGCGAGCAAGTTGCGGTCGGCCGTCGACGCCGTCGAAACAGCCACCGCACATCTCATGGCAGCCTTGCCACACGACCCCAATCAAGCCCTTGCCGGAGCCACCCCATTCCTCAGGCTGCTAGGTACGGTTCTCGGTGGACACTTCATGGGCCAATCGTTGGTAGCAGCTGAGTCGCTCGCCAACACCCAGGACGAGGATCAAGACTTTGTGAAAGCCAAAATCGCTACGGCCTCGTTCTACCTCGACCAGTTGCTGCCGCAGGCGATCGGATTGGTCGACGCCATTGTGGCCCCTGACGACGCCCTCTTCGCCATCGAGCCGAAATATCTCACAGGCTGATCTTGAGAGGGCCTGGCCCGGATCAGCAACGTTGCTCTTTGACGACCGATAGCGACGACGACTAGTTGAGAGATACCGAGTACATCTGGTCGCGGAACTCATATGGCGAAGCGCCCAGGCCGGGAAATTCGGCGACCCAATTGAGGAAACAACTGCCTATCTCCGCACCATGAATGCAAACCCAGGTGGGTTCCAGCGGATATCGCTCATCGATGTCATCGTCGAGGAGAGCGTATGGGTCAACGGTCAGCTGGTGCTCGATACAGTGGGCGTAGCCACGCATCCGTGCGGCCCAGCAGGCTTGAATCTGACATGGTTGAATCTTCACCAGTCACGAATCGACACGCGGAGACGATCGCTTTATATGTTTTTTCGTGACAGGAACCGGGCGGGCGTCCGGGTACTCTCACCCGATGGCGAAGTTGGTAATCACGGTGATCGGCGACGACAGGTCCGGGCTCGTCGATGCGTTGTCGGGCGTCATAGCCGAACACGGAGGAAACTGGGATCGGAGCCACATGGCCGAGCTCGCAGGCAAATTTGCAGGCATTGTGCTCGTTACCGTCGACGATCACCACACAGACGCTCTCATTGCAGACCTCGAACCACTCGAGACCACGGGCTTGCTCCACATCACGGCAGAGCGGGCGACCGAACAGCAGCCGGTTGAGAGCGGCAACCGTCTTCAGTTGAGCCTGGTAGGGCAGGACCATCCAGGGATTGTCCATGAGGTCGCGCATGTCATCGCAACGTTCGGCGCGAGCATCGAAGAACTGGAAACCCATACGGCCGATGCCCCGATGGGCGGGCACGTGTTCAAAGCCGAAGCAGTTCTCCATCTGCCTGCTGAACTGGCTGCCGACGACCTGCACGACGCCATCGAAGCGGTAGCCACCGACCTCATGGTCGATCTGGTCCTGATTCCGCCGACATGAGACAGTCTGGATCAACCTCACAGGCGTCTCAGGACGCGGTTGCCCGACACCTCCACGCCTTCGCTGCTCAACAGTTCTGACTGTCGCTGTTCGTACCCGGGGACCAACCGTCCGGTAGATGTCACAACCCGCCACCACGGCAACCCTTCGCCGTCTCGAAGCACCTTGCCGACAGCCCGGGCCGCGCCCGGAAAACCGGCCTCTTCGGCGATCTCGCCGTACGTGACAACGTCCCCCGGTTTGAGTGACTTGAGGACCCTCACAACCTCACTCGTGAAGTCGCGAGAAGAAGATGTCACCCCACGATGAAAGTGATCCGGAGAGATACCTGATAGCCGGTGATTTTGCCGTCCTTGATCAAGACCTGTTGATCTTGCACCCAGGCCGCCTCCATATTGTTCAAGGAGTCAGATGCCTTCTCGATCCCGCTCTCGATGGCGTCATCGAACGACACGTCAGAGCGAGATGAGATCTCGATCACCTTTGCAACAGTCATGTAGGACCCTTTCCTCGCAGGCGAGCATCGATCGTCGCCAGTGGCCAGTACCATAACCCTGGCTGGAGCCGCCGTTGTGGCCATCTACCGCCCTACGTTTGGCCGCTCGATCGAAGATCCCGATTTGGCCATCTGCCACGGCAACGGCACGAATTGCTGCAGTTCAGGAGTACCTCATCACCACATTCGAAGACCTCGGAGTTGACCAGGCAATCGTCAAGACGCTGGCGGCAAAAGAAATCACCACACCGTTTCCGATCCAGGTTGAAGCAATTCCGGATGCCCTTGCTGGACGTGATGTTGCCGGGAAGGCTCAGACCGGATCTGGCAAGACGCTGGCATTCGGCATTCCTATCCTCCAACGAATTGGTTCGGCCAAACCACGCCATCCGCTCGGATTGATTCTGGTGCCGACACGCGAGCTCTGTATTCAAGTCGCAACCGAATTGGCTCCCATTGCCCAGTCGATTGGCAAATGGCTCGGGTACGCGTACGGCGGGGCCTCCATGAAAAAGCAGGAAGAAGCATTGAATCTCGGCATTGACCTGCTGGTCGCAACTCCGGGCCGACTCATCGATCTCGAAGAGCGGGGCATCGTGTCGCTCGGCGACGTGCAGATAGTCATCCTTGACGAGGCCGACCAGATGGCTGACATGGGGTTCCTTCCCCAGGTTCGCCACGTACTACGCCAGATACCGAATTTCGACCAGATGATGCTCTTTTCCGCGACGCTGGACGGCGCAATCGGATCAATCGTGAACCAGTTCATGCAGGATCCCGTCTACCACTCGGTTGAAGCTGAAACCGAGACAGTCGACACCATGGAACACCGCCTGATCGAGGTACACGATCGAGACAAAGCACTCGTAGCAGCCACGATCGCAGGCACCTTCGACCGCGCCATCATGTTCACGAGGACGAAAAGGGGCGCTGACCGGTTGTTTTCCGAACTCAAAGATCAGGGTGTCAAAGTTGGTGTGGTGCACGGAGACCTACCCCAGCGTGTACGCGAGAAGGCGCTCCAGCAGTTTCGCGACGGCACGATACGGGCACTGGTCGCAACCAACGTTGCCGCACGGGGCCTTCATATCGACAATGTCGGGGTGGTCATCCACTACGACCCGCCGGCCGATTACAAGACGTTTGTCCACCGATCCGGCCGAACCGCCAGAGCCGGAGAGGAGGGGCTCGTAGTGACCCTCCTGCGGTGGAACGAGAAGATTGAAGTCCGGCGGCTTGCCCGGCTCGCCGAAATCGATGTCGGCGTGGAGAAGATGCTTTCCTCCGACCCACGATTGCTGGATCTGGCCAACTGGGAGCCGCCACCTTCGGTTGTGACCGCCGACAAGCCTGTGTGGGGAGCTCAGCGCCGCCGCCGCCGATGAACCTGCGCGACCTCGTCGAGGCCAGCGACATTGCCGGACTTCTCCGACACGTCGACCTGCGGGTGAAGGACCGCGACTGGGCCGAGGTGCTCGAAACAGGGATCCGGTGTCGTGCCGCCATCGAGCGCGGGAAACAACTGGGGGGCGTAACGCAGTACGTGGAGTACCGGATGGCGCTCGACGCGCCGGCACCCCTCGCAGCATCGGTGGTCGAGGAAGGCGCAGGTCGCAGCACGCTCGGTCCCCTGTGGGAAGTCATGGCCTCCACGCACACGTGGGCGGATCTCGAACCGTGGCTGGAACCGGGCCGCATTCGTATGATGGTTGCCCACGAACGGGCGCTGAGGGGCGATGTTGTTGCGGAAGAGGAAGCCGACGGCTCACCGCTCGTCACACCCCTGGCCGTTGAGGAATGGGAGCCGACATATCCGCCCGCCGAGTACCGGCCGGACGGAGCCGACTTCCCGACTCCTCCGCCGGTAACCGCTGCAACGTTGCAACTCGTAGAGGACGCAGACGTGATGGAGGACGTCGAATCCGAAGACGCTCTCTTCGAACTCGTTCGTCCGTGGGTAGATCAGTCAAATGGAGCGGTTGGCATCATCTCCATCGAAGGAACCGCCGAAGCTGCCATCGCGGCGCTCGGCGCCTCGGCCGCCGAAGGTAGTGATGTGCAGTTCGACATAGCGCTCAGCCACATGACGTGGGCTGCGGCCAGCGGCGGAGCTTACGGCACCAGAAGAGGAAACCCCGTGGGACGCTCACATGCCTGGTATGCAGCTTCGACGCTGCTCGATGTCGATCCCAGCGAGCTGTCGGCGGCTCATCAGAGTGCCCGTTGGCTCCTGTGGCGAAGCCCTGGTCAAACCCCGGGCTGGGAACTCGGTTTGGCGGCCGAGCACGGGGGATTTGCCTGGGCGTTGTATGCCCACGATCGTATCGATGACGATACTGAAGCAGGCGGGCGCCGCGAGGGTTCAGCCGAATCGTGAAGAAACACTCAGGCGCGTTCAGACCCGGCCGGTGGAGAGCCTGGCGGTTTGGTACGCTCCGGGTTGGACCTCGCCTGATACGGGACATCGAGGTATGCCGCTCCTCGCGGAGAAAGCCGATATCCCGGATTGAAGCTCAACGTCAGGCCGAGATTCTTGAGCTTTCGCACATCCAGTTTGAAGGGTTGGGTTTCGCGCCCGACCATCGCCGCGAGATCCGGAGCGCGGGTTTCCGGATATCGAGCAATCAGGTGAAGGGTGTCCCGGGTCCAGGGTCCGTGTCTGCTCGCGGAATCGAGTCGAGCGAGCCTCTGGTCGATGTCACGGCGATCAGCAGCTGAGAGATCTGCCGAGTGGGCGAGAACGTCTCTCGGATCAGGTTCGTCGATGTATCTGAACTCGACGCGATAGACCGGCCAATCGGGCTCTCCGCGTAGTTGTTTTCGAACGTCGTCCGCTGAAGCGTGGCCGGTCCGGGCAACGTCTTGGCGGCTGATGCGATCGGGATCGGTTGTAGACACGTCGAGTACCTCAACCCGACCACCTCCCGTCCGATACGTCCGCCCGGCAACCACAGTTGGCCGTTTCCATCTCCGGAAAGCAACTGTCACCGAACCATTCGCGATCCCCGGCCAGTATTCCATCGTGAACCGCATGGCCTGACAATAGAAAAGGCGGGTGGATCCATCCACCCGCCTTTTCTATTCAATCGTTTCTCTCAGAGCAGAGCGGCTCGCAACATGGACGATTCTGCCAGCGAGTGCCATTCCTGGATCGCGTCGCGGAACTGGCGCCACGGTGCCAGAATCTCTGCGAACGCCCCGTCCGATCCCGCCACATCATCGAGAACGGTCTCGAAATCGTTCTTGAATGCCGTAAGTACGTCGTCGGGAAACTCTCGAATCTCGGCGACGTTCTTGATGTCAGGCAACGACTCGGAGTTGAGCACATCGTATTTGGCCATCGTTCCGATATTGGCAGCCTTCGCAGCGTTCTCAACGGCTGCCTTGTACTCCTCTGGCAACTCATTCCACAGCGTCAACGGCAATTGCACTTCGAGGCTGGAACCGGGCTCCCACCAACCAGGGTGGTAATAGAACAGCTGGCTTCCGAGCTGGGTCATGCCGAGGATTATGTCGTCGTATGGACCAACCCATTCTGCGGCGTCGATCGCGCCGGTCTCGATCGAGGCGACGATATCGCCACCCGCAACGGTTACCTGTTCGGCACCAAGGTTGTTGAAGGTGCGCCCGGCAAGACCCGGAATCCGCATTTTCAAGCCCTGCAGGTCTGCAACCGAATTGATCTCTTTGGTGAACCAACCGCCCATCTGGACACCGGTGTTTCCGGCCGGGAACTGGATCAGGCCGAACTCTTCGGCATAGAAGGCACGGAGCATGTCGAGACCCCCGCCCTCATACAGCCAGGCATTCTGCTGTCTGGATGTGAGGCCGAACGGCACCGCAGTTCCAAACTGCGTTACCGGACTCAGTCCCGTGTAGTAGTACGAGGCGGTGTGGCCGGCCTGCACACCGCCGTCCCGCACCGTTGGTAGCACTTCGAGACCACCGACGATCTCGCCCGCCACCCGGGGCGTAATGGTGAATTTTCCGCCCGTCATCTTCGCGAGCTCATCGGCAAAGATCTGGGCGCCGGCGCCGATGGTTCCGATCAGCGATCCTGGCCAACTCGTAGCCATCTCCCAGTTGACGGTCGGCAAATCCGACTGCGAGAGGATGACTTCGGTGGTTTCGGTGATATCACCGGCCAACGTGGTCGCAACCGTCGTGCTGGACTCACCAGTCGGGTCCGATGTGCACGCAGCCAGGAAAGATCCCGCTGCGGCAAATCCGGCAACGCCGGCGCTTGTCTTAATGAAATTGCGTCGTGATACGGGTTGGCTGTCGTCGACGGTTTGTGTGTCTAGGGGATTCTCATGCATTCGGATTCCTCCTGAATCGTTGGTTCTATGTCTAGCGGATCGGCAGTGGGAATTCACCCACCAGGAACGAATAGGTCAAACGACGTCTGCACGATGCCAGGAAAAAATCCGAGCAGCAGCAATGCAACGCCCTGCAGCACCATGAACGGAATTGCACCCTTGTGAATGTCAGCAGTCTTTACCTCCGGGGGCGCGACTGACTGCAGATAGAAGAGGGAGAAGCCAACGGGTGGTGATATGAACGCCATGTTCAGATTCACCGCCATCAGAACGGTGAACCAGATCTTTTCCTGGACAGTGAATCCGAGCGCATCCATGGCAGGCAGAAAGATCGGTACGACGATGAACGTGATCTCGAGAAACTCCAGATTGATCCCGAGCAGGAACACAGCGACCATCGCCACGAGAACGAAGCCGGTCTTGCCTCCCCCGATCCCCGCGAGGAAGTCCGCCGTTGCATCGGACCCACCGAGCCGTAAAAACATGAGGGAGAAGAACGACGACGCAAACAACAGCGTCATGACGAGGATGCTCACGTTCGCCGTTGATCGAGCGGCCTCTCTCAACGCTTTGCGCGTCAACCTCCAGCGCGGCACTACGTGCGTCGCTCCGGCCCGGACAAGCACTTTGTCGAATTGAAAGGCCAGCACCGCCAGCACCAGAGCGCCAAACACGCCGACGGCTCCGGATTCGGAAGGCGTGGCGATTCCCTGGAAAATAGAGAACAACACGCCGACGATCAGCAGGATGATCGGAACAACTGAGAAAAGCACTTCGAGCGCGAGCACTTTGCCGGTGAGGGTCCGCTCCGCAACAGGCATTGCCGGGCCGACACCTGGCCGAACATACGAAACGCCGAGTGCGTAGGCAACATACAACCCGCTGAGCATCAGTCCCGGGATCAGGGCACCGGCAAACAATCCGAGGATCCCGACCCCCATCTGCTGTGCGAGGAGAATCAGCACGAGACTCGGCGGTAGGAGCTGTGCCAGCGTTCCGGACGCGATGATGGCGCCGGTCGCCAGCTTGTGGTCGTAGCCAAGGCGCACCATGGTTGGCAGCGAAAGCAGTCCCATCACGATGACGGTCGCTGCCACGACGCCGGTCGCAGCCGCCAGGAGTGTTCCCACCAGAATCACTGCTGCGGCGACTCCACCCTTGAGTGGACCGAGCAGCATTCCGATAGCTGTCAGCAAACGTTCTGCGAGGCCTGATCGCTCGAGAATCGCACCCATGAGAACAAAAAAGGGCACAGCGAGAAGTGTCGAATCGGACACGGCTCCGAACCATCGGCCGGGCAGAACGTTGAGAGATGTCGGATCGAACACACCTGCCAGGTCGCCGATGAAAGAAAACAGAAGCGCAGTCGCTGCAAACGAGAACGCGACGTTGTAGCCGATCAGAATCAACCCGATGAAGATCACAAACATCGCCATCGAAAGCGCGACGCCGAGATCCACTCTCTACTCCACCCGCAGTGGGGCTTCGATGGCGGCCACGCCCGCCAGATCCTCACGGTCCATCAACACCAGGATCTGCTTGATGATCTCTGCCACGATTTGACTCGCCATCAATATGAATCCAATCAAAATCAGCAGCTTGATCGGGCCACGGGGCAGACCACCGGCATCAGTCGACTGTTCCCATATTTCCCAGACTCTCCACGTCGACCAGCTCCCGTCAAATGACCTGCCCATGCCGGAGAGAGACCAGCTCCAGAGCGTTTTGATCGCGAGTATCAGAAACGGGAAGAAGAGAAATATGTGAACGATCAGGTCGATGATCGCTTTTCTCTTATTCGAGAAGTTGGCCCACCAGAAGTCGATTCGGGGGTTGACACCCTCCCGGACGCCATAGTTGAGACCGAGCAGAAACAGCGCACCGAACAACATCCATTGGAGATCAAACACCTCGCCGACGATGATGTCGCGCTGGATGAACCGCGCCACATACCTCGTGACGACATTGAAGAATCCGAGAACAAACACGACCCACGCCAGCACCCAGGACGCCTTTCCAGTCACAGTGGTGATGGCTTCGATACCGCGTCGCAAGTGATACAAGAATCCCTGCAAGCCTCCCGGCACGTCTAGGGGCTCCGCTTCGCGAGCCTTGGTCAAGCCCTCGAGGAGGTCTTCAGCGGTCGTTGTAACGTCCGGTTTGGGCTCGAGTTCGCTCAATCAACCTCCTCCTACATTTCAACGGGTTAGCTTCCTCACGTTACAACATATGGCCATGTGGAGCATTCTTCGAAATCGGTCCGGCTGCCTCGCCCCCTGGTTAGCGGCGATGCTGCTGGTTGGCGGGTGCGGGCCGATTCAACTCGTTGATACCCGTACCGGATCGGACCTGGCAGACGATCCGGCACTACGAGCAGTCCGCTTGGAGACCAGTGGGTGCGGGTTCGCGTCGGGTCGCATTGGTTCCGGGGTAGCTGTTGCAGATGAACTCATCCTCACGGTCGCACACCTCGTGGCCCGGGCAGACGAGATCCAAATCACATTGACGAGTGGCGAGTCGGTTCATGCCCATGTCACCGCTGTCGACCTCGAAAAGGATCTCGCACTGCTACTCGTGCCACCCACAGGTTTCGATGATGTGTTGCTCGCGTCCGCAGGAGTGGGAGCGTCTGGCTTCATCGAGGGCGCCGCTTCCTCCGGCACGGTACCGTTCACCGTGAGAGCGGCAGTCTCGCTTTCGATTGAGGAAATCCTCGGATCCGACCGCTTTACTCGCCTCGGATACGAACTCGATGCAAGAACTACTACGGGGGACTCCGGAGCCGGTGTATACAACACAGAAGACCGGCTGATCGGGTTGGTTTTCGCAACCGGCAAAGAAGGCGTCTCGACCTGGGCCACCGCCAGCGCCGAAATCGCCGCATTCCTGACTCGAGCGACGGGCGACGGCGGACCAACCCGGAGTTTTGTATGTGACCCGGCCCTCTCGCGACTCCAAGGACTGTGACTCAGCTCCCCGCAATCCGGTTCATTGCTCGCTCAGAAGATTTCGGAACCGTGTACAGGGAGCCGTCTACCTCCCAGTCCACTGCGAGCATGGTCCCGCCTGCCTGCTTGATTTCGGTACCCGGTGGAAGACGTCTCCCCATAGCTTTCGCAGTCTGGCGGATACGGCTCGCATCGAGCAGGTAAAGACCGCTCGAAGTGCTGGCCAAAACCTTGTAGTCGGTCGACGCGGCAACGGCGACCGCAGTAGCCGCCAGCCCGATGACGATTCTGGTCGCCCAATCCTCCCAACCCAGCCAACCAGAAAGCAAAACCATGCCGACAAACGTGACTCCGGCGAATGGCACCACGTGACGGTGCCGTTTCCACATGTAAACGGCCTCGATCACCTCGCTTCCTTCGTCCAGCAATCTGATCACGGATCGAAATAGGACAGCCTTGCGCACCGGGCCACGTTACCGGTAGGGGCCAGGCGTCGGTGCCCGATAGTGTGGGCGCCCATGACCGATATCTCCACAGCCAGGGCGTGGCTGGCGACAGCCAGCCGCCCGGTGTCATTCTCGGGGGCGGGCTTGTCTGCCGAGTCCGGTATCGCCACCTTCCGGGATCCTGACGGCGTCTGGGCCAAGATCGATCCTCAGCAGATGGCCACACCGGAGGGCTTTTCGAACGATCCGGACCGGGTCGTGGCGTGGTACAACGCCCGGCGCCGGGCAAACGCCTCTGCCAAACCAAATCGTGCTCATCTGGCTCTGGCGGCGCAATCGAACATGATCCACATGACACAGAACGTCGACGGGCTTCTGGAAGCGGCCGGCGCGACCGGCGTCCTCCACCTCCATGGCACCATCACCAGAGACAGATGCCATGCCGGATGCGGACACGTCGTCGCTGCGACCCGAACGGGGTTATATCACTGTCCCGAGTGCGGCGCTGCTATGAGGCCGGATGTCGTTTGGTTCGGTGAAATGCTGCCAGAACGCGTTGTGGAAGCCGCGGAATCGGCTGCATACGAGGCGGACGTGATGCTCGTTGTCGGTACCAGCGCGGTCGTTTATCCGGCGGCCGGCCTCATCGAAACTGCGCACCGATCAGGAGCGAAGATCGTCGTCGTCAACCTCGAGCCACTTGACCTCGGGGTTGGAATCGAACTCATCGGAAACGCAGGCGACATCATTCCCCAGCTTTTTGACTAGCTGCGTGGGACTTCGTTCCAGGGCAGGTCTTTATCTACGCGAGGTTCGCCGGGAAGACCCAGCACGCGCTCACCGAGAATGTTCTTCATGATCTGGGTCGTGCCACCCTCAATCGAATTGGCTCGCGACCGCAGAAACTTCTCACGGATGTCTTTCTCCTCACGCCGCTGCTCAGCGCTTGGAACGCGGTATGAATAATCGGTGAACAGCATGGCGTCGGCCCCCAATAGCTCCATGCCGAATTCGTAGATTCGTTTGTTTGCTTCTGCCCAATGAAGCTTGCCGGTCGATCCCTCCGGACCAGGGGTACCCGCCTCCCGAGCCTGACCAGCCCTGATCGTCGTCAGCCGCATGGCTTCGGCTTCGATCCACAGTTTCATGAGTTCGTCACGCTTGCCCGAATCGTTTGGCCTACGCTCTTTCCAAACCTTCATGACGTCGCCGATCGAACCCGACTCGCGAGGTGTCACGTTTCCTCCGATAGCGACCCGCTCGTTCATCAAGGTAGCGATCGCCACTCGCCAGCCATCTCCCACGTCGCCAACTCTCATCGAGTCCGGGATGCGGGCGTCTGTGAAGTACACCTCGTTGAATTCGGCCTCACCGGTGATTTGCCGAAGCGGTCGAACCTCGACACCCGGTGATTCCATGTCGATCAGGAAATAGGTGAGTCCCTTGTGCTTTGGTACATCCGGATCGGTTCTCGCCACGAGCATGCCCCACTTGGCCAAATGACCGAGGGTGGTCCACACCTTCTGGCCGTTGACGATCCATTCATCGCCGTCTTTCACGGCACGGGTTGAGAGGGCTGCAACATCAGACCCTGCGCCGGGTTCGCTGAACATCTGGCACCAGATCTCATCGACGATGAACATTGGTCTCAACATCCGCTTTTGCTGATCGGTTCCGAAGGTGTTGATGACAGGAGCACCCATCCCGATGCCCAGAATATTCACGAGCCGATTTCGCTGCGAAGCTCCAGCATCGTCGAGCATGCTCGACACGAGCGTCTGGTGGGCGGGGCTCACTCCCAGTCCGCCATTTCCTCCTGGAAAATGGACCCACGCCAAACCGGCATCGAACTGAGCGGCCCAGAAGTCGCGATCGTCAGTGGTTTCGGGAGGGTGGTCGGCTAGAAGTCGTTCAACAGCTTCGCGAACTCTCGTCTGCTCTTGGGGATGCTCGTCGGTTTTGTCGTTGGTGCTCACGGATGGTGAGACTAACGATCACTCGGGCGTAGTGGTCTCAGCATCTGCTGCGGCCTCAGCAGCAGCCGGGTCTTCGACGGGATCGATGGTTGGATACACCCACATGGACAACCCACCAGTCGTCTTGGCCGCCAGCTCGGCAACCAGGCATGGGTTCTCCGCCATCATCAACCGTCCGTTTTCGATGGCGAGCATTTGACCACCCACGTGTGCCACGACGCCTTCGATCCCGAAGGACTCGACGACGAGTAGCTCGTGAGGGAAACCCGACGCTGTGAGCTCACCGAGTAGGACGCTGGTGTTTTCCGACGGTACAACCCGGTTCGTCATGAGCTCGGGGGCCGTGGCGACGCGGAATCCGACAGGCAACTGCTCCGTTGTAGCGAAGAGATTGAAATCCGCATACACGGCATCGTTCCCTTGCGAGACCTTCATGTCCCCAAAGGCCACTTCGACCTCACGCTCGTCCATGCCGGCAGTCAGCGATTCAAACTTCTCGAAGGGGCAGAGATCCCGATGGGCTGGTGTGGCCATGTCGTATACGACGTCCCAGTCGTGTTGGACCTGGGCCGTGACCATCTCCTGGATGACCTCGATCTGGACGGAGCGGTCCAGATAAGCCTGTGGAATTGCGCCAGCTTCCCCACCCAGGTCGGAGACACCTGAATAGTCGGACGGGTACCGCGCGAGGGTGGTCGTGGGGATCATCGTGGATGACGTCGCATCTGCGAGGGGCATGTCCTCCACGGTCTGAGTGGCAGGCAGCTCGGCCACTACCGGTTCATCAGTCGGCTCTTCGTCGCTCGCTGCGCCGGAGCACGCCGCGGCAACGAGGGTGAGCGTTAGTAGTCCAGCGATTGCTCGCAGCCTCATAGCAAGGTCCTTCAGTACGTTCAGATACCGGTATCGGAACCCAAATCGGGGCGCTTGAGGAATGTTTCATTCCGCCGTGTGACTCTCGTTCGTCCATCGTCGAGTATGAGCGCTACCGTTGGGACCCATGACTGATACCTTTTATGAGCGGCTGTCCTTTCTCGATTCCACCTATCTGGCCATGGAAGATCGCAATGCCCACTTCCATGTCGCGGGAGTGATGATCTTCGAAGGTGGCTCTCTCGTCGATGGCAAGAGCGTAAATGTCGGCTTGATACGTGACTTCATCGAGTCGAAGCTCCATCTCATACCGAGATACCGGGAGGTCATCATGACTGTCCCGTTTGACGGACATCCGGTCTGGGTGGACGACGAGCACTTCGATATCAACTATCACGTGCGGCACACGAGCTTGCCGCATCCCGGCACCGAGGAACAGCTGCAAGACGTTGCCGCCAGGATCTTCTCGCAGAAGCTCGATCGCTTTCGGCCACTGTGGGAGGTGTGGGTCGTCGAAGGACTCGAAGACGGCAAATTCGCGATCATTGCCAAGGTGCACCACTGCATGATCGACGGAATGGCCGGAGTCGACCTGCTCAAGGTGCTCCTGAACTTCTGGCCATCGACAGAAATCGAGGAGCCGCCACCTTTCGAGCCTCGGCCCGCTCCGACAAAAGCCGCCCTGCTTTCCGACGAAGTGAGTCGCAGAGTTCGTCAGCCGATGGATCTGATGAAGGGTGCGGCAGATTTCCTGAGGGGTGGTGACGCCAGCGAGGCGCTTTCGCACCGCGCTCGCGCGATGTCCAAGGCCCTGGGTTCTGGCTGGCTCCAGAACGCCGACGAAACTCCCATCAACCCGCACATCGGACCCAACCGACGGTTTCACTGGACGACCACGCCGCTCGAAGACGTCAAGGATGTGAAAAACCGGCTCGGCGGAACCGTCAACGACGTCGTTCTCGCCACGGTGGCAGGAGCCGTGAGGACGTTTCTGCAGCAGCGGGGAACCGACACCGACGACCTCGAGTTTCGCATCATGGCACCGGTGAGTGTGCGGAGCGAGGATGACACCTCGATGACCGGTAACAACGTGGCCATGTGGCTGCTGGACCTGCCAATCGACCTCGAAAAACCAGTCGATCAATTCAAGGCCGTTGGAGAGCGAACGGCCGAGCTCAAAGAGACCGACCAGGCGTTGGGGGCTTCTCTTCTCGTGCAAGCCGGTTCCTGGACTCCAACGACCATTCTCTCCCTCGCCGCCCGGTTGGCTGCTACCAACATCCGCCCTTTCAATATGACGGTCACAAACGTTCCCGGACCGCAAATCCCGATCTACATGCTCGATGCCAGGTTGGAAGTTCACTACCCGATGGTGCCGCTGTGGTCGACCCATGGACTCGGCGTTGCGCTGTTCAGTTACGAGGGACAACTGGCGTGGGGCATTGTCTCCGACGCGGATTCCGTTCCCGACGCTCCGGATTTTGTCTCGGCGATCGAGTCATCCTTCAAGAAACTTCACACTGCCGCCAAGCGGCGAAAGAAGAAGGTCCTCACCTCTTGAGAATCGCCGTCGTCGGCGCCGGTTCGTGGGGGACCACGATGGCATCGCTCATGGCCGAGGCCGACGAAACCGTCCTGTGGTCCCGGCGGGTTGATGTTGCCGAGGCCATCAACACCACCGACCGCAATCCGGACTACCTGGGCGACGCGCGCCTGCACCCGGCGCTCACTGCGACCACCGACCTCGAGTTCGCTCTGGACGGTGCGGAAATCATCGTCATGGCAGTGCCTTCGCATGGCACGAGGTCGGTTCTCGAAGCCGCTGTCGACTACATCGCCAACGAGGCACTCATTGTGAGCCTTTCGAAGGGATTCGAACAATCAACCCGGCTCAGAATGACCGAGGTCGCCCTCGAAGTGCTCGACCATGACCCGGGTCGGGTCGGAGTCATCACCGGTCCCAATCTCGCCAGGGAGGTACTCGGCGGCCAACCGACAGCAAGCGTTGCGGCTTTTTCATCCATCGAATCTGCCGAAACACTTCAGGCCCACGTTCCTACTCCCACTCTCCGCATCTACACGAGCACCGATGTCGTAGGGTGCGAAGCTGCTGGTGCGCTCAAAAACGTCATGGCCATCGGAACGGGAATGGCGCAAGGCCTCGGGTTCGGCGACAACACCAGAGCGGCACTGATCACCCGCTCACTCAATGAATTGAGTCGCATTGGACGCGCGATGGGCGGCGATCCCGCGACATTCGCCGGTTTGGCTGGCATGGGCGACCTGATTGCCACGTGTTCAAGTCCCCTGAGCCGCAATCGGATGGTGGGCGTCGCTCTCGGCGAAGGCAGAACGCTCGAGGAGATCACTCGCGACATGAACATGGTCGCGGAGGGCGTCAAGACGACCGAGTCGGTGCTGGCAATCGCGGCCGGACACGGCCTGGATGTACCGATCGTCGAACAGGTCGGAAATGTCCTCTACGAGGATGTGGCACCGATCGAAGCGATGCGAGCACTCTTGAGCCGTCCGACCGGACGCGAGTTCGATCCCATCTAACCGGAGATGAAGACGACTGTTGATTGTGTGAAAGGGTTTGTCACGGTCTTGCCAAACCTTCTGTAGGCCGACAGCGGCACCGAGACATCGGCGAGATAGTGCTCTCCGACAGCAGGATGACCGACGAGGCCCGCCTTGGGCGCAGCGAGCGTCATCGTTGCGGTTGCATCGATGTGCGGCTCGAAAGCTTCTCCCGTAGTCACATCAACCCCGCTGGGCGTATCCAACGCCAGAACCGGGACATCCCGCCCTCGAATCTTTTGGATGACTTCCGCCACCATCCCGTGCGGCGCATCGGACAGCGAGTATCCGATCATCGCATCTATCACGAGATCAGCCACGTTCAGAGCCGCTCTATCCATGTGAACAGCACCTCCCATGCGCCGGAATATGTCTCGCTGCTGCGCAGCGGCCGGGCTGAGTTCCTCCTTGATCAGAAGGACCTCGGTTTCCACACCTCGATTGAGTAGATGGCGGGCCGCGGACATGCCCCCGCCCCCGTTACCTCCCGATCCCGCCACAACGACGACATGTCCCGGATTGAATCGGCGGATGGCGAGATCGGCCAGGTTGCGCCCCGCATTCTCCATCATCTGCAACAGGGAGATGCCGAGGTCTTCGATCATGATGCGATCGATTTCTACCATCTCTGCCCTGTCCACGAGCGCGAGCGATGACAAGTCAACGGCGAAAATCACATCCTCCACCCGAGGAACCTACCGTCTGGCAGCGCCGGGTCGGTCAATATGGATTTCTGGGCATGTCGGACGTGAGGCCCGCCACCAACATTCCCGACCCCGTTGAAGAACAGGGGACATTGGCAGCGGGTATCACATCCAGGCCACGATCTACTGAACGATTTGCGGACTCACAATCGGCTTGAGGCTGCCATCGACCTGGACCTGAAAATCCGCTTCGCCAAGCGTGTTGCTGTTGCGACCAAAGAAGGTGTCGCCCCGTAGAACGCCGACGGTGTCGATGCCGTCTCCGTCCCAGTCGCCACCCACGAACCTGTCTCCCGGAACACCCCAGAAGAACTGTGATTCGGCGTTGCCAGTCGTCTGCGAGTTGCGGAAGTACACGAGTCCCACGGATTCCCTGAACAAACCAACCGTGTCGGTTCCATCGCCATCAAAGTCGCCCGCGAAGGGTGCATCTCCAGGATTGCCAAAGAAGTATGAGACATCCGCAGAACCGGTGCTCTGTGCGTTGCGAAGATAGACCTTGCCCTCCGCGGGCCGGTAAACCCCGAAGCTGTCGGTTCCGTCGCCGTCCCAGTCACCCACGAGTGGAATGTCATTGGGTATACCCATGAACCACTCGCGATCGGCCGTCCCGAAGTCGTTCGTGTCACGGACGTAAGCAAAACCGGTCGATGCGCGATAGAGACCTGGCGTTGCCACGCCGTCGCCATCCCAGTCGCCAAGGAACGGAATATCGCCTGGTACTCCGAAGTAAAACGGATCGCCCGCTCCCGGAACAATCCACTGCCCGTCGGAACGAACTCCACCCAGGAGGGCCGCATCATTCACTCCGGGTGTGATTTGCGATGAGATATGAGGAACACCGAGATACGGAAACTCACCGAGGTAATCGGTGTGTGGACCAATGCCGTCAGTGTTGATTGCGCCGTCTGCGTCACGATCAGCAAACAACCCGAGCGGATCACCACCGGTGACGATCCCGAGCTCGATGTCGATCACGTCGTCGACCAAAGCTCGTCCGTTGAGCGGACCTGCAGCCGATGTCGAGGTGTCGTAGGTCACAACGTCAGGCAACAAGACGGCTGCGAGAGCACCCGCTGCTTCGTCTGAATACGCACCCTCTGTGTCGAGCGAGGAGTAAGCCTGGAGTGCGGCGACCGTGGCTTGGGTGAAGTTCACTACATCGTCCTCGGGCTTGGCACCATTAAACACGTTCTTGTTCTCAACGGGCGCTCCCACGATCGGCCCGGGGCTGTTGACCACGGTATTGATTGCCGGCCGACCCATACGATCTATTTGTACTCCGTCGCGATGCGTGGTAGCCCAGACCGCGATGTTGGTTCCGAGCACGGTATCAGGAAGCTCGATCACGATTGCATTGACATTGAGCTCTGCGAAGAAATCGGACTCGTCACCGTCATTGAGCTGGCGAGGACCGTTCCCCTCAACCGTGCCAAGGAAGCCTCCGAGATCGAAAAAGAAGGGATCCGAGCGAAGACCGGCGAACGCCTGGCCCCCGACGCTCACGCTGAGAACCTCGTTGACGCCTCCGCCGGCAATCGCGTTGGTACCGACTGCGTTGGATTCGGCGTCAGCCCCGGTAGCCCACGTGAAAACAACCTCCTGGTTAGGGGCGTCGCCGATGAAGGAAGCCTGGGCCGACATGTCGGCGACCGCATCACCGTCTATATCGATCTTCAGCTGATACAAAGCGTCGGTCGCAAACGCCTGGCTCGACAACGCCCCGGCGGCGGGGTTCGTGGTCATGACGAGAGCCGTGTTGGATGAGTTTTCACCCTCAAAAACGAATACGTCTGCGATATCGAGTGCTCCATCGCCACCGGGCGACGTCAGGCTCGGGGCATCGAGGTGATCGGCGCCGAAGCCGACAACGGGAGCTGCGGCAAAGGCCATGAGCAGGCCGGCAATCGCGACTGCCCGAACGCGTTTGGCCGATAGATAAGCGGTTTTCAAAGGAGATTCCGATCGATAGGTTTCGAGAAGGAGGAACCTAGCGGTATGGCGGTTGCTATGCACGACGCTGGCATCAACCGGTGTATCAGAAGAGGCGACAGTCGAGTTGCCCCGGATCAAACGAGTTGGCCCGACTCGATGAGGTCTGTCGGCGCAGGCTTAGGCAAGGGAAGCGCCACAAGGAAAAACGGACTCTGCACAGCTAGTGGGCACAACCGTGCAGAGCCCGCTCCTTTCTCCATCGTCGGGACGACAACAGAAAGACCGTCTTGTCTGAGTGACTCGCCCCGTAAGGGGGAGCAGCCCTTGGACTCCCAACCCTCGCTCCCTGGGAAGTAGCGAGATCACTCCACTCAACGCATGGCAATTCAAGGCCCGACGCGGCGTCGGAACAATGGGTCGCCGGACCCGTTTACGTAGCGTGAATCGGCCGGCACACACGGCGGCCAAACAGGTTGACATCCCCACATCTCCCGGGGTGCGTTGTTCATCGGACGCGAAACAACCGCTTGCCATCGGTCACCGAACAATTCTGGGACTTTCGGCCTTATCCAGCGTCGAAGGACGACCGTATGTTTGTTTCATGAGACAAAAGGTTGTGTACTTCGTCATCGTGTCGGGTTTGCTGGTGGTCGGGTGCCGCGCAGCAGAAGTGTCGCCGACGACGGCGCCGACTCTCCCGGCAATCGCTGCTGTCGCCGTGGAAGGGGATGTTCTTGACATCAGTTTGGTGGACGCATTGCTGTTCGAACCGGCGTTCTTCGCCGTTGACGCCCCGGGAACGTACTCGGTGACATTCGTCAACGACGGTTTCCTCACACACGACCTGGCCATACCCGGGCTCGACCCGATCACGCTGGCCGCCGGCGAAACCATCACGGAGCGAGTTCAGGTCGGACCCGAAGGATTGTCATTCTTTTGCTCAACCCCCGGCCATTTCGAAGGTGGCATGGTGGGCGGCGTCGTTGTCGGTTCGTCGCCTGTAGAAGGACTTGCGCCGATAACCCTCGAAGACGTGGAAGCCGCCAAGATCGAATTGGCTGCTCACAAGGCCGATCACGACGAAATGGCCGAAATGGATCACGAAATGGCCGAAATGGATCACGAAATGGCCGAATCCGCAATTGAGCAGGACGAAGCAGCCCAAGCCCACGACGGCGATACGATCAGTGCAGACGAACAAATCGTGTTCGTGGATCGCCAGATTGAAGTGAGTATGAACGAATATTCGTTTGAGCCCGAGTCCGTTGCCGTCGAGGCCGGAGAGACGATCGAATTTCTTCTCGTCAACAACGGCGTATTACCTCACGAGTTTCGACTGACAAACGACCATTCGATCGCTGAGCACCTCGCATCGGGCCACGCTGATCATGGCGCGGAGTCAGAGGATCATCACGCTGCGCCGGTTATTGAGGTTCCGGCAGGCGAGTCCGCATCGTTGGTCGTGACCTTTGAGCAAGACCTCGAATTCGACACGATTGCGTGCCTGCTGCCAGGGCATTACGAATTGGGAATGCACGGTTCGCTGGCAGTCTCCTGAGGTCCTCCGCCGCGCTGACCTGATGAGCCACCAACACCCTGGCAACATTGCTTGTCGCCGATTGACCTCAATACGTCATTGATTCGAGATGACTGGCCAGGCTATCGAGAGCCATGGCCCAACCTGCTGCTCCTGGCGAATCGGCCGGGATGCCGACGTGGGTCATCGTCATTCTGGTTTTCCCACCGAGGTCTTCGAGTTCAACGATGACGTTCGTGCTTTCGGGATGGCCTTCACCGATCTGAATATTTCCGTCCTCATCAGACATTGCCTCGGTATAGACAAGGCGTTGGTTGGGCACGACTTCGCGGTACTCACCCGTAAACCACATCTGCATCGGTCCGTTTGGCGTCTCCATGGCCATGCAGATGAGCCTTCTGCCGCCTACCCGCACGTCCATCTCGGCCTTGGGAATGGTCGCTCCCATCGGGCCATACCAGGCGGCGAAATGGTCGGGGTCCGTCCACATCTGCCACACCAGATCGACGGGAGCGTCGAGCGTGCGCTCGATCATCACTGAGTTTTCTGTTTCGTCATTCATGCGAATCCTCTTTCTTCTTCGTTACTAGTTCCTGGAGATAGTCATCCATGCGGTCAAATCGCGTTTCCCATACGTGGCGATACTGCTCGGCCCAGGTGGACACCCTTTCGAGCGGCGCCGGATCCAGGGCGCAGGGTCGAAACTGAGCATGCTTTCCTCTCACGACGAGGCCGGCCCGCTCCAGCACTTTGAGGTGCTTGGATATCGCAGGCAGGGTCATATCGAACGGTGCGGCCAGCTCCGTCACGCTCGCCGCACCCTGCGCCAAACGTGCGAGCATCGCCCTGCGAGTCGGGTTTGCCAGCGCAGCGAACGTGTCGTCTAGCTGCTGATCGCCGCGGGTGGCCATCGCCACTCCTCCCTTGCAATTCGTTGAAAGCGTCACCGCATTTCACTGATTAGTTACTTAACCATTCGGTACATTACATAGGTCAGGCTGGCTATGTCAAACCATCCGCCGTTTTTGACCTCAACGCGCCTTCAGGTGAGAAGGTCGCGCTTGTTTTGCACGAACTCTTTGAAGGCATCTAACGGCCTGGTATTAAGAACCTGTGCCGGTTCCAACCAGCCCCGCTGAGCTTGTTGCACGCCGTAGGACATACGCCGCAGGTTGCTCACGTGGTGTGAGTCGGTGCTGATGACGAACGTGACGCCCATCTCCCGGCCCTTGCGGATGACGTCGACTGTCGCGTCGAGCCTCGGCAACGCACCGTTGATTTCGATGGCGGTGCCGGTTACCAACGCAGCCTCGAGCACTGGCTCCATTTCGAACCGGATGCCGGGCCGTCGGCCGATCATTCGACCGGACAGATGGCCTATCGCAGCAACGCCGGGATCTGAGATCGCTTTGATCAAGCGGGCTGTCTGTACTTCGGGATCGAGGTCGAACGAGCTGTGGACCGACGCGACCGTCCAGTCGAATCCAAGGCGAAAGTCGAGGTCGTAGTCGAGAGAACCGTCCCGTCCGATGTTCAGCTCTGTGCCGTGAAGAATCTTCAGTCCACGCGGACGCTTTTTCTTGAGCAGACTGCGCTGTTCGAGCATCTGGTCTCTCGTGAGTCCGTTGATCGAGAGATCAATTGCGTGATCGGTGAACGAGAGGTACTCGTAGCCACGCTCGCGTGCTGCAGCAATCATGTCTTCGATCGACGACCGGCCATCACCCGACCAGTCCGAGTGGTAGTGAAGATCAGCCCTGATGTCTGCAAGCTGTATCACGTCAGGAATTGAGCCATCCGCCGCCGCTTCGATTTCACCGGAATCCTCACGCATCGTCGGCGGGATGTATGCAAGCCCAAGTGCCTCGTAGATCGCTGCCTCCGTTTTTGAGGCCTTGATCTCGCCCGTATCGGAGTCCGACAACGAGTACTCGTTGAGGAGCAATCCCCGACTCAGGGCAATCTGACGAAGTTTGATGTTGTGCGCTTTGGAGCCCGTGAAGTACAGCATTGCCGCTCCGTATTCTTCAGGAGTAACGACCCGCACATCCACCTGAAGACCGGTTGTCGAGATGACCGAACTCTTGGTCTCGCCGTGAGCGATGACCTCGGCCACCGATGGCAAACCGACGAAATGCTCCATCACGGTAGGAGCATGATTCGAGGAAACGATGATGTCGACGTCGCCAATCGTCTCAGAGAACCGACGAAGACTGCCGCAGTATTGGGCATCTTCGACAACGTCCAACCTCCCGAGCTCGGCGACCATATCGAGTGCGATCGGCATGGCCTCGGCGATTGGTGTTCGCCGATCCTTACCGTGCAATCCCAGGCGCTCAATGGACTGAGCGATCTTGGCCTCGCTCTTGGCCCCTAGTCCAGGCAGATCGCGCAACTTTTCCCCGTCGATAGCGGCCTTGAGATCATCGAGGTTTTCTATATTGAGATCGGAACGCATGCGCTTGAGAGTCTTGGGCCCGACTCCCGGAATCCTGGAAAGAGCCACGAAATCCGGTGGGTAGGCGTCACGAAGCGCTTCCAGTTTCTTGATGGAGCCGGTCTCGAGGAACTCGCGAATCTTGGAAGCTGTTGAGGTTCCGACTCCCTTGATGCCCGTCAACTCCTTCTCGTCGAACTCGGCAATGAGGCGGGTTTCCGATTCGATACCAACGATGGCGTTTTCCAGGGCACGAACCCGAAAGGCCTGCGCACTCTCTTCTTCGAGAATCGTGAGCGCCACGAGCTCCCTGAGGAGGGCGATGATCTGCTGATTGGAAACGGCCATCAGCCCATGATATGGCAGCCCGCCGCGGCGCTTCCCGCCCCCCGGCGTTCCCCGACCGCGCGAGTACAGTTGCGCCCATGGCAGCAGGATCACGGGCAACCGAATGGACAAGCTCGCCCCCACGACGAATCCTGCACTCGTCGCTCGACTGTCGGAAGGCCTGATGGACGTCCGGGAAGATGTCATCGGGGCAATCGGCAACACCCCCCTCGTTCGATTGTCTCGCATACACCCACCAGGCAATCTCCTGGCCAAGATCGAGTACATGAACCCGGGAGGGTCGATCAAAGACCGCATCGGAGTCGCCATGATCGAGGCCGCCGAGCGAAGCGGATTGATCGAGCCGGGAGCAACCATCGTCGAACCGACCAGCGGCAACACAGGGGTAGGCCTTGCCCTGGCTGCTGCCATCAAGGGCTACAAGCTCGTTTGCACCATGCCGGACAAGATGAGTCAGGAAAAGATCGACGTCTTGCGGGCATATGGTGCCGAAGTCGTGGTCTGCCCAACCGACGTCGAGCCAGACGATCCGCGTTCCTATTACTCGGTAGCACGGACGATCGCGTCGGAGCGACCTGGCGGATTTCTCCCTGACCAATACTCCAATCCCGCCAATCCAATGGCTCACTACCAGTCGACCGGCCCCGAAATCTGGAAACAGACCGACGGAGAAATCGGGATTCTGGTCGTTGGCCTCGGTACGGGTGGCACGGTGGGCGGGACTGCGAGATATCTCAAGGAACAGAATTCCGACGTGGTGGTAGTCGGGGTGGATCCGGTTGGATCCATTTACACCGCGGAGACCGACGCCGACGTGCACACGTATCTCACCGAGGGAGTCGGAGAGGATTTCTGGCCTGACACCTTCGATCCTTCTCTTGTCGACGAATACGAGATAGTTGACGACCAGCAAGCGTTCACGATGACGCGCAGGTTGGCTCGAGAAGAAGGATTGCTCGTAGGTGGTTCATGCGGGATGGCGGTTGAAGCAGCCGTGCGGGTTGCAATAGCCCGGCCGGCTGAATTGGTGGTTGTGATTCTTCCCGACGGAGGTCGAAGCTACGTGTCGAAGATCTTCAACGACGACTGGATGCGGGCAAACGACATGGAGATCAATTGAATTTCGAAACCGACGCTATACACGCCGGGCAGGATCCGGACCCGACGACCGGGTCGGTGATCGTACCGATCTATGCCACTTCGACCTACGCCCAGCCCGCCCCCGGAAAGTACGATGTCTACGACTACTCGCGCACAGAGAACCCCACCCGGACTGCCTTCGAAACGGCACTCGCGACCCTCGAAGGCGTTGTGCCGGGAAACGGCGGCGCGCTTTCAACGGCATCCGGAATGGCGGCCACGGCTCTGCTCGGATACCTACTCAAGCCGGGAGATCACGTCGTCCTGCCAAATGATGCATACGGTGGAACATTTCGCTTTTGGGCCAAGGTCGCGGGTGAGCAAGGAATTGAGTGGTCTGTGGTCGATCAGACCGACGCGGACAACGTTGCTGCCGCGATCCAGCCAAACACCAGAATCGTCTGGGTCGAGACACCAACCAATCCACTCCTCCGCATCGTCGATATTGGAGCTGTAGTACAAGCTTCGGCCGAGGCAATCGTTGTTGTGGACAATACGTTCGCGACCACCTACCTCCAGCGTCCACTTCAGTTGGGCGCCGATGTCGTTCTTCATTCGACAACCAAATACATCGGAGGCCATTCCGACCTCGTCGGAGGAGCTCTGGTCACAGACCGTCAAGATCTTTTCGAGCGACTCTCATTTTTCCGCAATGCAGCAGGACCCATTCCAGGCCCGTTTGACACCTATCTCGCGCTCCGGGGTCTCAAGACGCTCGGAGTTCGGATGGATAGGCACTGTCACAACGCCACGGCCGTTGCCGAATTCCTAATCGGCGACAACCGGGTATCGGAGGTCTTCTACCCTGGACTGGCATCCCATCCTCACCACGACGTCGCCGAGCGCCAAATGGATCAATTCGGGGGGATGGTGTCGTTCATACCGCGGGGTGGGACCGAGGCTGCTCATCGGATATCCGTAGATACCCGATTGTTCATCCTGGCCGAGAGCCTTGGTGGTGTGGAATCGCTTGTCGAGGTGCCGGCCGCCATGACCCACATGTCCGTCGACGGTACCGACCTGGAGGTTCCGGCCGACCTGGTGCGGCTTTCCGTTGGGATCGAACACATCGACGATCTCATCGCAGATCTCGATCAGGCTCTCGGTTAATCCTCTACCACATGAGCAGGTTCACCGAGCGAGGCGGCCTCTGGGTGTTGGCCCAGCTCGGCCTATTTGCAGCGATCCTGGCGGCCGGATGGATCGGGACGCTGCCGTTCGATCCGCTCTCGCTGGCAGGCACTATCGTGTTCGGAGCCGGCATCGTCATCATCGGTCTTGCCTTCGCAGCTCTCGGACGGTCCCTGTCGCCCTTTCCCGAACCACTGGCGCAAGGTCGCCTCGTCGATCGAGGACCGTATGCCGTCGTCAGGCACCCGATCTATACCGGCGTGACTGTGGCCTTTACAGGATTCGCCCTTCGTTCCGGTAGCTGGTTGGCGCTGGGCCTCACGCTCGTTCTCGTCGCCTTCTTTTGGTTGAAGACCGGGAAAGAGGAACAAGCGCTCCGAGCTGCGTACCCCAACTACATCGAATACGCGGAGCGGGTACGGTGGCGACTCATTCCGTTTCTCGCGTGAAACGTTCCTGAATCGGGTTTTTTTCCCGGATCGGAACAATGAATAGTGCTCGTGTGACGGTCTGAAATGACGATCCGGGGATCTCAAGTGAACGCCCCCTTCTTCCGATAGTTGCGTCGACATGCCACCGATATCTCTACGAGGTTCCAAACGCCGCTCGACATCGCCCCCAACCGCCTTCACCTCATCGCCGCAGACCGACACGGCGAACGTCGTGCCATCCCGGAGATATGAGGACGAGGGGGCTGCGATGCTCGAGTTCGCCCTCGTGTTTGTCGTATTCCTGGTGGTGGTATTCGGCATCGTTGACTTCGGTCTCGCCATCAGCGCCAACACCCAGATCGCAAACGCAGGCAGGGAAGGAGCTCGTATGGCGACGCTCGTCTCGGATCCGGTCGCCGTTGAACAACGTATCCGGGATTCTGCAAGCGGCCAGCTGAACCCGGCTTTGCTCACGGTGACGATCGAATGCGTCGAACCGGGAGGAAACCCGTGCGTAAAGGCCTCAGCTCCGGCTCCGGCGGGCGATCTGCGCAACGCCGAGCCGGGCGACAAAGCGCGTATCACGGTCGGATATCCGTACACCCTCCTGACCCCGCTCCCCGGCTTCATCAACGTCGACTCGCTCGTCGACCTGCAATCCATCACGGAAATGAGGGTCGAATGACGGACCAGGCTCAGATTCACCGAAAGTTCAGAACAGGCGACGATGGCGCGGTCATGATTCTGGCAGCCTTCCTTGTCCTTCTGGTGTTTGCGGCTGCCGCTCTCGCAATCGATATCTCGTTGAAATCCAACGACCGGCAGCATCTGTGGAACACAGCGGATGCCGCTGCGCTCGCCGGAGCCAGCCAGCTTCCTGACAATGGCGTGCTGGCGGCCGCGCTTGCAACCCAGTACGCAAACGACAACGATCCGTCGATTGTCGGCTCGCTGGGCATCACCTTCCGATGCCTCGTCGGCGACAGAAACGGCGACGGTCAACCCGACCCCGGCGACGTCCCAACATCTTGTGATTCCCGGGCAACCGTGGGACCGACGATTGCAGCACCCCCGTTCGTGTGCTCGGGCGGGACGTGTGTTTCGCAGTGCAACCCGGTTGTCGACAGATGCAACACGCTCGTGGTGGATGCCGAGAAGACAACGCAGTTCCACTTTGCTCCCGTCATCGGCGTCAATGATGGAACCACAAGCGTTCGAACTGCGGCCTGTCGTGGCGCGTGCGGAGGGGCGCTCAGCGGTCCCGTCGATCTGATTCTGATCATCGACCGTACGACGAGCATGTCCGATGCCGACCTGGACAATGCCAAGAACGCGTCTCTAGGCGTACTCAATTTCTTCAATCCCAGCGTCCACAACGTGGGCCTGGCCGCCCTCGGTTCGGGTGACCCCACGAACACGTGCAACGGAAGATCAAACGGCACCGGCGACTGGTTGCTGGTCGGACTGAGCAACGATTACAAGAGCGTTCCCGACTTCGATTTCGATGGGGATGGGTCACCCGATCTCGATTCGTCCAGCAATCTCGTCAATACGATCCAATGCCTCAACAAGCAGACCGGGACCAATTTGGGGAGTCCCATCAACGATGTGACATACAACAAGCCGGACGCCCTCACGGAACTCATCGCAAACGGCCGACCCGGCGTCAAGAAGGGCATCATCCTCATGAGCGATGGCGAAGCGACGCAACCGGGTGGCAACCCTTGTCAGTATGCACGAGATATGGCGACGATTGCCAAAGACCAGGGAGTCGAGATCTTCACGATCGGTTTCGGCATCGGCGGCTCCAACTGCAACGACGGTACGCCGGTGTCACAGATGCTGGCGTCAATGGCAACCGGCCCGACCGTAGACAACTGTCTCGCCGGGACCGAGAACACCGATGACGATCACTTCTTCTGCGAACCCGGAAATGCCGATCTCCAGGACGTGTTTCTAGCTGCCGCCTCCAGCTTCGAATCCGGCTCCAAACTCGTGTTCCTACCGCCTGGCGGATGAGCCGCTGGTCTCAGAGAAGCTCCTTCGGAATGGCGGCCGCAAGAACACCCAGCAATTCACCGTGAATGGCTTCTGGACCAGCTACGAATAGCCTGTCATCAAGGCGGCTGCGGCGACCTTCGTGATTGGAGATCAGGCCTCCGCCTTCCTCTACCAGGACCATGCCCGCCGCCACATCCCACGGAGCAAGCGCCAGCTCCCAATATCCGTCCAGCAGTCCTGCCGCCGTCCAGGCGAGATCAAGCGTTGCCGCTCCGAATCGTCTGATTCCCTGGACCTCTGCCAGTACGGCCGCGTTGATATCCGTGTAGACCCTTGGACGCTCACGTCTGTCATACGGATATCCCGTCGCCACGAGCGAGCGGCCGAGCGATTCCGGGGCGCTGACCCGAATCGCAGCTCCATCACAGAAGGCGCCCGCGCCTGCCGACGCCCGATATTCCTTGTCGGCGAACACGTCGACCACAACGCCGACGATTGGCACGCCGTCTTCAACCAGCGCAACTGACACACCGACATGTGGCACGCCGTGAAAGAAGTTCACGGTTCCGTCGAGCGGGTCGATGACCCACATTCGACCGTCGACAAGCTCCCCGGTGTCGTCCTCTTCGGCCAATATCGCATCAGCGGGCCTCGCCGTTTCGATGACCGAAATGACTGCTGACTGCGACGCGAGATCTGCTGCTGTCACCGGGTCTACATCCGAGGTCTTCCAACCAGCCTCCCGGATGGTTCCAAACCATTCCCGCACGACGGCTGCGCCGGCCTGCGCCGCCTCGCGTCCAACCTCCAGATCTTGCATGAGGTCGAATCTAGGGTGGGCTAGCTTGATGGGGTGCTTCTGGAGTTCCTCGTACTGCTCAGCGCCCTTCTTGCTTGGGCCGCATTTCCTCCGCTCGGTTGGGGTTGGCTGGCACCGCTCGCTCTTGCCCCGCTATTTGCTGCCATTCGGCGAGTACACACCCGGCGTGGTGCTGCGTTTCTGGGATTCTCGTTCGGGCTGCTTTTCTATGGATCGTTGACGTTCTGGTTGACGCTCATCGGCTTCTACGTTGTCGTCGGGTTGGCTGTGGTCATGGCCCTCTTCACGACGATCTTCGCTACAGCACTGTGGTCGGCGAGATCGTGGGAGCCCATACCCTGGGCGCTGACTGCCACCGGTTTGTGGTCGGCGATGGAGTTGCTGAGGGCGCAGTTTCCGCTCGGGGGATTCCGGTGGGGTGACATGGGCTACGCCATTGCAGACATCCCATGGTTTCGCTACGCGGCGAAGTACGTCGGAACGTCGGGATTGACCGTGGCCACCGTGGCGTTGGCCGCTGGCCTGGCGATTGTCGTTGCCGACAGAAAACAACCGTGGCAGCCACTTGCTGGAGCGGGCGCTCTCGCCTTGTTCGTGGCTGTTGCCGGTGGACTGTCCATGGAAACCGCAAGCAGAGCCAAACTGCAGGTGGCCGTCATTCAGGGGAGCACGCCATGTCCAGGCGCACATTGCGCCAACGAGAACGCTCTGACGTTCGAACAACATCTGGAAGACATGAGCGAACTGCAGGCCGACCGATTCGATCTCGTCGTATGGCCTGAGAGCTCGGCGCAATACGACGGTGACCCCGTTACGAATCCGGAACGGAGAGAACAAATCGCCGAGCAAGCGAGGCGGCTGGGCGCTTACGTTCTGGTGGGAACGTCACGTGGCGTCTCAGATACCGAATGGATCAACGCGAACGTCGTTTTCAATCCCGATGGCGAGATCATTGGTGAATACATCAAAAGGCACCCGGTCCCGTTTGGTGAATCTGTTCCGGCACGGGACTTTTTCGACTTCATACCCGATATTGCCCGCGTGCCCAGGGACATGGTTCCGGGCGACGGCCCCGTGGTATTTGAAGTCGGGGATGTCACGATGGGAAGCGTGATTTCCTTTGAAGGCGGTTTTGCCAAAGAGCCGCGCGAGGAAGTTCAGGCGGGTGCGCAATTCCTCGTGGTCGCAACCAACGAATCGACGTATCTCGAGACGTCCGCGGCGGAACAGTTTCTACGCATGACGAGGATGCGGGCCGCGGAAAACGGGGTGCCGTTGATCCATGCCGCACTGACCGGCCCTTCGGCGCTCTTCGATGCCAATGGCAACAGACTCGATGAGACGGCCATCATGAGTCGGGGTCAGCTGCTTGGCACCATCTCTCCCCGGGTTCGTGAGCCGACGATGTATACCCGTTACGGGGAGTGGCTCGCGTACCTTTCGGTTTTAGCGGCCCTGGTTGCGGTGCTCCTCCAGCGCAGGTTGAGATCCGAACCACCGACATCCGACGAGGTCGAGCCAATCGAGGCACTCACCTGATAGACACTGCACCGGTGCCTCGGGCGATGACACCTATTTCTTGAGCGGTTACGCCAAGGCCGGAAGCTATCGATATGGCTTCTCCCGCCACTGCGGGATCCACAACAGCTACAAATCCCACACCCATGTTGAACGTTGCGAACATATCGTCAACAGAGATTTCGCCAACCGATTCGACGACCGAGAAGATCGGTGGTCGAATCCAACTCTCGGCATCGATGTGAGCATCGATATCGCTCCGCAGGATTCTCTTGACGTTGCCGGGCAAGCCGCCGCCGGTGATGTGTGCAAGGCCGTGTACTCCGCCGTGAGCCAGAAGTCCGAGCACGATTGGCGTATACACCACAGAAGGTTCGAGGAGAACTTCGCCGAGCGTTCCACCATCGATGACCGCGTCGATCCCCATCTTTGGAATAACGGCGGAGCGAATCAGAGAGAATCCATTCGCACGCACATTCGGCGACGACAGGCCGACCACCACGTCGCCCACCTCTATGCCCGATCCATCCACCGCATTGCCTCGCTCCATCACGCCAATGGCGGTGCCTGCCAGGTCGAATTCTCCGGGTTTCATGACGCCCGGATGCTCGGCCGTCTCGCCCCCGAGGAGTGCTACTCCACTGGCCCGACACGCATCGGCGATGGAGTTGATGATCCTGGAGGCCCATTCGACATCCAGACGGCCAACGGTGAGGTAGTCGGTCAGAGCGATTGGCCGGGCGCCGACGGCAGCGAGATCGTCGATACATGAGGCGACCAGATCCTGGCCGATACCAGTGAAAATCCCCGCCTGGCGGGCAACTTCTGCTTTGGTTCCACATCCATCCGTACTCATGACAACGACTGGATCGTCGAACCCGGACGGGATCGATATCCCGCCTGCGAAGCCGCCGAAGTCACCCTGCACACCACTGCTCCACGTCGATTGCACAGCGGATTTGATCCGATCCACCAGCGCCTCACCTGCCTCGATATCGACCCCGGCTTCTCTATAGGCCGTCATCGGCTCACGGGGATCGGCGTCGGGTAGTCGCCGGAGAGACACGCCGTGCAAAACCGGTTGGGATCGATTGCGGTCGCCGCCAGAAGTCCGTCGAGCGATAGATACCCGAGCGAATCGACCTCCAGAAAATCGGCTATCTCGTCAACGGTCATCCGGGACGCAATCAGCTCGTCCTGCCGCCCGGTGTCCATGCCGTAAAAGCAAGGCCACTTGTACGGCGGGGAAGAAACCCGCAGGTGGACCTCATTGGCGCCGGCCTTCTTGACCATGGATATCAACTGTCGGGTCGTGCTACCCCGCACGATCGAATCGTCAACCAGCACGACCCTTTTTCCCTCGAGCTCCTGGTTGATCGGATTGAGCTTCATGCGAACGCCCTGGTCGCGCATTTGCTGGGTAGGACTGATGAACGTCCGCCCGATATATCGATTCTTCACCAAA
The DNA here is from genome assembly GCA_041567895.1 of Acidimicrobiia bacterium. Classification (GTDB taxonomy): domain Bacteria; phylum Actinomycetota; class Acidimicrobiia; order Spongiisociales; family SHLN01; genus JABDOU01. The sequence continues at coordinate 8,760 of JBFGAX010000002.1, read as the reverse complement.
CCGTCGACGTAAGGGATACGGGCGGCGGCGGCAAATCCCTGAGCCGCCGGTATGCCGCTTTCGGGAACCGGGACCACCACGTCGACATCGGCCGGGTGTTCGGCCGCGAGCCGTTCCCCCATCCGTCGCCGGGCTGCGTGAATGCTCTGGCCAGACATCGTGCTGTCCGGGCGGGAGAAGTAGACGAACTCGAAGACACACGTGCGCTGCTTCACGTTCTCGAACGGGTGAATGCTCCGGACACCATCCCGGTCGATGATGATCACCTCACCCGGAGCAATCTCGCGAATGAAATCAGCGCCGATGATGTCCAATCCGCAAGTTTCCGATGAGAGCACCATCCCGCCGTCGACTCTCCCGAGCACGAGGGGGCGGAAGCCGAGCGGATCGCGAACGCCGATCAAGTGATCGTTGTCCATGATCGTCAATGAAAAGGCGCCTTCGAATGTCGGGAGGACCCGCGCCAGCGCGCGCTCCCAGTCGGTCCCATCCAATTCGCGTCCAATTGCTTCTGTCATCAGCTCGGAGTCGGACAGGGTTTTCTGCAACACACCGAGCTGCTCGGCCAGAGCGGACGTGTTCGAAAGATTGCCGTTGTGAGAAAGTGCGATCGTCCGATCACCGATGGCCCGATAACTCGGCTGTGCGTTTTCCCAACTTCCCGAACCTGTGGTCGAATAGCGATTGTGCCCGATCGCGAGGTGACCGTCGAGACCTGCAAGGCGTTGTTCATCAAAAACCTGAGCCACAAGCCCCAGGTCTTTGTATACGGTGACGCCCGCTCCGTCCGAAACGGCGATACCAGCGCTCTCCTGGCCGCGATGTTGCAGGGCGAAGAGACCAAAATACGTGAGACGGGCGACGTCGAGATCAGGCCCGAAAACGCCGAATACACCGCACGACTCACCAATCTCTTCGCCGAACACGGCATCTGATGGTCGACCCAGGTGGTCCAGGCCGTTGATGTCAGGCATCGAACCTCCGCCAATCACGGCCGGAGTGTAGGAGGTGGCCCTCACGGCCGGCCCGCTCCACTAAACCCGCTTTTCGCGATCCGGGCGGCGTGGAGACGCCTGTCATTTTGTAAACGCTTAAACCGTCCCGGCGAGGAGGTCGATACCTAGGTATCATCGCCCGCGGCTTGCCCCAGGCAACCGCAGAGGAGACCCCCTTTGAATATTTCTGGCCAACCCGTGACCAGGATCTCGATCGCCCTGGCTGTCGCATTCTGTCTCGCAATGGCCACGCTGATTCTGCCTTCCCCCGCCGCACACGCCGCAGACATCGGGTGCGGAGCAGCTGAGGTTGCCGGCATGGTCTATCGCGACTACAACGCTGACGGCACGGCGGGTGCCACCGAGCCAGGGCAAGCGGGGTTGACGGTCACGGCGTACGACGCCACCGGCGTTGTGGTATCTGCCGCCGCCACGAACGCCGTCGGGGCCTGGAGCCTCACCGTCGGCGACGGCGCCACGGTGCGCATCGAGGTGACCGGCTTGCCAACCCATCTTCAGCCAGGACCGAGCGGACCCGGCTCGCTCACCACCGTGTTCACCACGACGCAGGGCTCGCCTGGTTCGTGCAATCTCGACGTCGGCGTCGCCAATCCGGGTGAATACTGCCAGGCAAACCCCGATCTCGTTTCCAGCTGTTTCATCGAGGGACCATCGACCGGGATTACAGATGCGGCACTGGTTCGATTCGCCAATACGAGTGGTTATGCGTACCAGCCGGGCGATTCGCCGCTCGATCCGGCTTTCTCGGGAGGACCCGGTCTGCCAGCCGCCACCGAGCCGGCTCACGACAGTCCCGCCCCCGCCTACCCGGCCACGATCGACGAGGTCGGCTCGACTTTCGGAATTGCCCATGAAAGGGCTACCGGTGATGTGTTCGTAGCATCATTTCTCAAGCGACACGCAGGTTTCGGATCGACCGACTCTCCTGGAACCATCTATCGCATCGACGGTACCTCGGGCGCGGTTTCCGCCTTCGCCGAGGTGCCGGGCACCGGCGTCAATCCACATCCGAACGCAACCACCAACTTCTTCTTCGACAACAACTCCTTCGACGTCATCGGTGGCCTTGGCCTCGGCGATCTGGACATATCCGACGACGATCAAACGCTGTACACCGTCAACCTCTTGACGAAATCGCTCGTAGCGATTCCCATCGACACCCCCCTAGTCCAGACCAGTTATGCGATTCCGACGGGTGCCTGCGCGGTCGCCGCCGATGCCCGTCCGTTTGGCCTCGGCGTGCATGACGGCATCGTCTACATCGGTGTGACCTGCTCGGGCGAGACCAATCAGCTTCAATCGGATATGTCGATTCACGTTCTGGCGTTCGATGGAGCGACGATCAATCCGGTTCCGGTGCTGAATGCTCCGATCGACCCCGCGGCGTACCCGCATCCCGGTTTCACCGCCTGGAATCCGTGGTTCGGTTGGGCGAACAAACCGGCAAGCATCGATCCCGATCCCGGTATTGACACCACAGTTGTGCCTCAGGCGTGGCTCACTGATCTCGACTTCGATGGCGACGACATGATTCTGGGTATTCGGGATCGCACCGGCGATCAGTTCGGTAGTGAACTGGGCGGCGTAGACCCAACCGAGACCAACACCACCGATATTTATCGGGGCCAGGGCTTCGGTGACATTCTGCGAGCCTGTGGCAGTCCGGCCGCAGGCTGGACATTGGAAGCTGCTGCCACCTGCGGAGCCATTACCACATCAGGAGCAGGCAACAGCGGACCAGGCGGCGGCGAGTATTACTTCGAGGACCACTACCTCGATGCCGAAGACATCGCCGCAGGTGGCATAGCCCAGATACCTGGACAGACGAGCGTTGCGACCGTCGTCTGGGATCCGATCTTCATCCCCGGGTTCTACAACGACGGTGGCTTCATCTGGCTCGACAACGACACAGGAGCTCGAACCCAGGCGTATCGCGTCTTCGACACCGACGGCGACTCGAGTCCAACGTTCGCCAAATCCAACGGCCTGGGAGACCTGCATGCCGTATGCAACGCCGCACCGATTGAGATCGGCAATTACGTGTGGCTCGACAGCGACGCCGACGGGGTTCAAGACCCGGACGAACCGCCGATCGGGTCGGTGACGGTAGAGCTGTTCGACTCCGTCAGCGGGACGCTCGTGGCGACCACCTCCACGGATGCGGCAGGCCACTACTACTTCGGTGAAGCCGACGGCGTGCGGCCCGAGACCAGCTACGAGATTCGTCTATCCGGCCCTGCGCTGAACGGCCTCGGCATCACAGTTCAGGACTCCCCTTCCGGGTCTGACATCAACGATTCCGACGGCGGGACGCTGGCAAGCGGATCGCCCGGCCTGGTCATCACCACCGGCCTATCCGGAGCAAACGACCACTCGTTCGACTTTGGATTCGTCGCAACGTACGATCTCGCTTTGCGATTGACTGTCGATCCGTCGTACGTCGGTCCGGCTGCACCTGGTTCTGACGTACCCTTTGTGATCGAGGTCTTCAACCAGGGTGGAGCCGCCGCAACTTCTGTCGAAATCAGCAACTACGTTCAACCCGGCTTCATCTTCGATCCGGCAAAGAATCCTGCGTGGACAAGTGGAGCGATTCCGACGACCACCCTCCCGGCCACCCTGGCTGCATCGGCGTCGACCACGGTTCCCATCATCCTCACCGTCGACCCGGGTTTCGGCGGGAGCGTTCTCACCAACCACGCAGAGATCTCGGCCGATGATGGAGCTGACGTCGATTCGATTCCCGACGCCATCCAGGGCAACGACCCGACGGTCGACGATGAGATCAACGACCCCGGCGTCCTGGACGAAGACGATCACGACATTGCTTCGGTGGCGGTTGGCGCCGTGGCCTCAGTTGGCGATCGGGTCTGGTTCGACACAAATCAAGACGGTATCCAGGACGCAGGCGAAACAGGTGTGGCGGGCGTGACAGTGGTGCTGAGCCTGCCCGATCTCACACCGCTCGCAACCACTTCAACCGACAGCAACGGCAACTACCTGTTCGACAACCTGACGCCCGGCGACTATCAGCTCAGCTTCACGATCCCGTCTGGCTACACCGTTTCGCCGATGGACGCCGGAAGTGACGATCAGGCCGATTCCGATGTCGATCCATCAACCGGGATGACTGCGGTCATCACGCTCGATCCGGGAGAGAACGACTTCAGCTGGGATCTGGGCATGTTTTTGCCGACGCCGACCGGATCCATTTCCGGTGGAATCGCCTTCAATGACACGGACGGCGACGGCACCCGGGACCCCGGCGAACGGCCAGTGCCTGGCGTTACCGTCAACCTCATCGACACCAGTACCGGTGACGTCGTGGCAACGACCACGACAGGGGCGGATGGCTCGTATGGCTTCGGGAGCCTTGCTCCGGGAACGTATGTGATCGTTCCCGTAGCACCCTCCGGCGGAACCATCATCAGCCCGGCGGGGGGTCAGAGTGCTCCGATAACGGTGTCTCCCGGTTTGGCGGCTGCCGGTGTCGATATCGCAATCGCAGGCGACATTCTCCCGGCAACCGGTTTCAATTCCGATGTCGTATTCAACCTGGCGATGGTGCTGCTGATCATCGGTAGCGCCATGGTTGTGGTGACAGGCCGCACCAGGTCGCGCATCCGCGTGAGTAAAGCGGAGCCGCAGAACAGCCTCGCTCAGCCCATTTAGGCTGGCGCGATGTCGCCGAGCACGATCTGACGAATGGCATTTTCGGCTGAAGGTTCACGCGGGCTGATCGCCACGGTCGATGATCTCGCTTCCCGGGCTGGGGCATCAATTCTGAACAAGGGCGGCAACGCAGTAGATGCCGCAGTAGGCGCCAGTGCTGTATTGACCGTCACTGCTCAACACATGTGCGGTATGGGAGGAGATCTGTGGGCCCTCATCTACCTCCCCGGCGAAGAGCCTCTCTGTCTCAACGCATCAGGACGCGCAGGATCCGGCGCAGATGCAGCGAGGCTGAGGGCGGAAGGCCACACCCACATGCCGCCGTTCCACGACGTGAGGGCTGTGACCATCCCCGGATGCGTCGATGGCTGGCTTGCGCTCCTGGATCGCTTTGGTCAGCTCAATCCCAATGAGGTTTTTGCTCCCGCCGTCGACTGTGCGAGAAACGGCTTCGCCCCCTCACCCCTCCTGATCGAGGACGCTCCTCTGATCGCGGGAGTGCCGGGAGCCGATCCGTTCCGCTCTATGGGGTCCCGCGTGCGGCGTGAGGGCATTGCAAGGTCGCTCGAGGCGATCGTGTCGGGGGGACGTGAGGCCTGGTACGCCGGTGAATTTGGCGAGGGCCTCATACGGGTGAGCGCAGGGGTGATCACCGAGGACGACCTCACGCGGATGCAGGCCACCTGGGAACGGCCGTTATCGCTGACCGCCTGGGGTCATAGATTGTGGACATCTCCTCCCAATTCACAGGGGTATCTCACGCTGGCGAGCGCCTGGATCGCCGCAGAGCTCGATCTCCCGACCGATTCTTCCAATCCCATGTGGGTTCACCTCCTGGTCGAGTCGGCCAGGCTTGCCGGCTACGACCGCGACACCGTCCTACATGATCAGGCAAACGGAGCATCGTTGCTGGATCTCGACAAGCTGGCTTCCCTTCGTGATCAGATCGATCCCCATGCGGCCGTCGTGATGGAAGACATGTACTCCGGAGGTGGAACGGTATATCTCGCCGCCCTCGACGAGGCCGGAATGGGGGTGTCGTTGATTCAATCCAACGCAAACGGATTCGGAACCAGGATCACGATCCCCGAGATCGGCGTCTTTTTGCAGAATCGCGGGATCGGCTTTTCACTCGAGAAAGGACACCCGGCCGAATACCTACCAGGCCGGCGTCCCCGCCACACACTGTCGCCCGCCCTGGTTACGACGCCTTCCGGCGACCTGCGCACGATTCTCGGCACAATGGGAGGAGACAGCCAACCCCAGATTCTGCTTCAGCTGCTCGCCCGGATCCTGCACTGGGACCAATCTGCCGCTCGAGCCATTGCCGCTCCCCGCTGGGTGTTGGCCCCGACCGATTCCATGGGTTTCGATACGTGGGAAGACGCCAGCGGTCTGGCGATAGCGTTCGAAGAAGACGCTCCGGCCTCCTGGAACGAGATCCGATCCAAGGGACACCGTACGAGGCGCCACCATGACGAGCACTACGGCCACGCCCAGATGATCGACATCAAAGACGGCGTGGTTCACGGAGCCGCCGATCCTCGCTCGGTGATCGGATCGGTTGCTGCCATCTGAACCATGACGGCCGACCGTCGCCGTCGACGACTCCCTCCGCAAACAAGTAAGTGCCTATCACGTGGCGCGTCGGTGTGCGGTGCTCGCCCGGCGATTTCTCTTCGGTTGTGTTCCGCGCCGGGTCGATCCCGTGCCGATCAATGCGTCGACAACGAGATCGCGGCAGAGCGACTCGAGCTTTTTGTTCGCAGGGATTCGGCTCGCGTCCAGACCCCAAAAAGGGAAACGATCGCGACCGGCGCGAGCAGCTGGCGCACGTTGGGTGACAGAACCGTTCTCCACCCGGCTACGTCACCATCGACGAGCTCGGCCCGATGACACTCAACGCGAGAGAAGGGCCTCCCAATCCTGGAGACCCTTCTCGACGATTGCCGACAGCTAACTATGCCGTGCTTGAGGTCCCGAAAACGTCAAACGTCGTCTCCGCAACGTAGGACATCTTGTTGTGGGCCCAGTAGCGCAACGTGGCGGTACAAACGGCATCGCCGCCATCCCACTTGTCCGTGTTGACCCAGTTGTCGGCCATCTCGAACTCAACGACATCCTGAACACCTCGATAATTGGTGTGGACGACCTCGTCACCCTGCACACAGGTCATCATGACTGTGATGTAGTGCTTCTTGGCCAGCTTGGATTCGTCGATCCACCAGTCAATCGTGACGGTATCGCCGTATGCCACGGCGTCTTGAGCCTGAAAGCCCGAGCCTTGAGCCGACACCTGTGATTCATCTACACCAGAGTCCATGACCACGTCGATCGAGGCGTCCGGCAGGCGGGGAGCTGCCATCGCCGGTGCGGCAGCCAACATAGATCCCAATACTGCTATTGCCATCAGGATTCGCATCTTCTTCATAAACAAACACTTCTCCCTTTGCACGCCGGATTCCGGATGGAATCGGATTAGCCGCACAAGTTGTGTACGAGAGAGAAAATCGGGAGGATTTGGAAATTACTTGAGCGTCGACTCCGAAATCGACGGAGTCATCATCGATGATGTGAGGCAGGCGTTCTGGCGCCTCGAGCACAGCTACGTGCCTGCGACCTCAAATAGGCTCTGGGCGTAGTCAGAGCGGTTGTCGTTCTCGTCCCACGTCCAGACCAGGATCTGATACCTGCCTGCGTCGAGGTCGATCGTGTATTCCCAGCTCTCTTGTCCTTCGAGCAGGATCCATGTCCACGGGTCGACCCATTCTGAGCCGTTCCACGATTTCAGGTTGTCGAGATCACGGATGAACAGCCGCACACGATCGATCCCATCAACATCTGACGCCAAACCTGTGATTGTCAATTCGCCCGATGCGATCGTGGAGCCGTCGACGGGTTTCTCAATGATCGCAATCGGCTTATCGCCCACCACGAAGAGGGATTGGGAATAGGCAGAGATGTCACCCGACCTGTCCCACGACCAGGCCAGCACCTGATACGAGCCTTCATCTAATTCGATCTCGTAGCTCCACGATGTGGTTCCCTCGGCGAGGACCCACGTCCAGGGATCGTCCCATTCTGTGCCGTTCCACGATTGACCGGTGTCACGATTTTTGATGTAAACCCGAACCCGATCAATGCCTCCGCCGTCTGAGGCCGTGCCCGAGATTGTGACCTTTGGTCCTACGACGTTCTTCGCACCATCAGATGGATTGTCGACCTTGACCTTCGGACGCACCTTGTCGTCGATCACCTCACCGGCGACAGTGATGCTGCCGAATTGATCGCCGGCGAACAAGGGCTGCGAACAGGACGTGTGGAATCGAACCGTCTCGAGTTTGGTACCACCCCGCCTGTCATACATCTCAAAGAGCATGCGGGGTGGAATCTTGTTCTTCGTCCCCTCCACTGTGAATGATTCCCCGACGGCGACTTCACCTTCGAATATCGCGACACCCTTGTGATCCCGAACCACCATCCACACAGGGTTCTGGTCCTGCGCATCTCCGTCGAGAATGACCTCGTTCCCGCTTTGCGAGTTGTTGGTCCCGTCCGGTCCGATGCCCGTATAGGTGAGAATCAAAGCATCAGGCTTACCAAATTCACATACGTTTGCGAGAATCGTTACCGCAGATGAATCCTCGTCGGTGACAGTTTGACCTTGTGGCCCCTGCGCGGAAACAGCGGCGACGTTGTTGAAGGCGGCAGTGACAGTCTGCGTACAGTCGTAGGTATCGGAATCACCAGGGTTCAAGTCGGCTAGGTTGGCCGCGCAATCAGGTGACAGAGCGTCGGTTACTGCGACATCTGTGAGTGTCACATTTCCAGTGTTCGTAACACCAATACGGAATTCTGCCAGTTCCCCGATCGTTACAACCTGGGAATCCGTCCCGTCGACTGCCCGTTTGTCGATCACAACGATTGGATCCTGGGTGGCATCAGCCGTCGCCGTATCGGTTGGTGACGTCGTCCCATCCGCCGTAGCGTCAGCAATATTGGTCACCGACCCAGCATTCAGATCAGCCTGATCCACCGTGTAAGACGCCGTGCACGTCACCGACTCACCCGG
>JBFGAX010000001.1:0-100722 GCA_041567895.1 Acidimicrobiia bacterium | reverse complement strand
TCACGGTTTTCCAGCTGGATGGGATCCATGAGCACGGTCCGGGACGTTGGGTAGGCCCAATGGATGTCAGGGTGATTCTGGATCGCTCGCAACAGAGGCTTCCAAATCATCTGGTCGTACGTCCGGCGCTGGCGCACGGGGATCATGAATCTCGCCGTGACGATTACTCCGTGTGGGGAAGCAGAGACGTAGGTCGTCGGGGTGAAGTGTTGGAACTGGATGCGATACTCGGGAGCGGTCCTCATCAGATCCTTGCGGATTTCTGAGCTCAGATCGGGTACGTGCGCCGTCAGGACTTCGCGGACCAACTCCTCGGCAGCATCGACGTCAGACTCGAACGTCACCGACACCGGAACTTCGTGCCAGATGTAGGGGAAGCCGGTCGTGTAGTTGAACATGGCCAATGAAAACAACTGACCGTTTGGAATGTGAACCAGGCGTCCCGTCGATTGATCGGCGTGGACCCAATTGCCAATCTCGATGACGGAGAAACGCAGTAGCCGGATATCTACGACGTCACCCTGTATGGCTCCGATTTCGATGCGATCCCCGACCTCAAACGTATGGCGTGACAGGATGTACATCCAGCCGGCGATGTTCTTGACCACGTCGCTCAGGGCAATCGCCAGGCCGGCCGACACAATGCCGAGATACGTGAGAACGTCGGCTCCCCGCAGCCAGATTTGGGCGAGGACTATCAGAACGACGGCGGTGCCCACGTATGCGCTGATCTTCGACGTCCGATACTGCAGTCCGGCGTCGGCCATACGCCTGCGCATGACGCCAACCACCAGGCGGTGAATCACGATGACCGAGAAAACGACGATCACTGAAACCAGTAGCTGCGATTGGATCACGGTGAGGCCAAAAAGCTTCATCTGCACAATCTACCGGTGACCGTGTCTTCCCAACCTTCCCATCGAGCAGGCCGTTAGCCTCGTTCGATGACCCGCTTTCGGCTCGTGACAGTCCTCATGTCCATCATGGCCATCGGGACCGTGCAGCCGTACGCGGTAGCCGTTTTGGCTTCCGACCTGATCGAGGCGCTCGGGATCAATCGATTCCAAATCGGATTGCTCGCGATGGCAAACGCCCTGGTCGGTGGCCTCGCATCGCGACCGATGGGCGGGGTTGCCGACGCTATTGGTGGAAAGCGTTTGAGTTTGATTCTCTTCGGCCTGGGCGCGCTTGGTCTTACATTGATCGGTGGCGCCACCGGATTCGGAATTGCGATGGTGGGCGCAGCAGTTTCGGGGGTGGCGAGCGCCAGCAGCAATCCGGCCGCGAACAAACTGATTACGCATCTCATCGTGCCGGATCGGCGCGGGGTGATCACAGGGCTCAAACAGTCCGGGGTGCAACTGGGCAATTCGATGTCGGGGGCGCTGTTACCGGCCGTGGCGGGTCTGTGGAACTGGAGAGTTGCATTCCTGTTTGTGGCCGCCGTTGCGCTCGGGTTGGCCGTCCTCACCTTCTTCTCCGTAGATCGCGATCCCGGCGACGGACGCCAGGTGCGCCGGTCTGACCGTGCTCCGTTACCGGTCGATGTCCGGTGGCTGGCTTTGTACGGTTTGTTGATGGGCGCAGGCATCGGGGCGGCGGGGACGTTCATCCCCCTCTTCACACAGGAGGCGCTCGGTTTCAATGAGAGGACGGCTGGGTTGGTGGCCGCGGCCGCGGCGGCAACCGCATTTGGCGCCCGCATCTTGTTTGGAAGACTCACACAGTCGGTTGAGCATTTTGCTCCGGCTCACGGTGCGCTTGCCGCGGCCGGGGTCATCGCGGCCGCTTTGCTCGCCTTGGCTCCGACAGTCGGGAGCTGGCTGGTCTGGGTTGGAGCAGTGGGCATGGGGTTGTCCTTCATGGCCTGGAACTCCGTCACGAACCTGGCGGCAATGGCCGTGGTCGAGCCGGGACAAGCAGGGCGGGCGACGGGTCTGGCACAAGCCGGTTTCCTGACTGGGCTCGGAGTTTCACCACCGGTGTTCGGCTCCTTCATTGACGCAGGCGGCTCCTACCCAAGTGCGTTTCTGGCGATAGCAGGCCTGGCCGCGATTGCAGGATTGACCACAATCGGCTGGTTCCGGACAAGTGCGCTCAACGGCTGACCGATACCATGAAGAGATGAACCGGATCACCGCTCTTCGATCACCCATTCGGTGGTATGAGGTCGGGTTTCCGGATGTACCCCTTTTTGGAGACATCACAATCGTCCGGGGTTTGCCCGCCTGGTCGTGGTCTCGACAGTCGCCGGATCTACCGATTGCTGCTCTCAACGACGTGCCTGCCGGCGAGTTGGTCCCGGGTTGGGGTGTCGATCACGTTGTTGTCACCACGGCCAACCTCGAGCTCACGGTCGCCCGACTCACCGAGATCGGCGCCGACCTCCGGCGTAAGACCGAAGTGAAGTGCACTCCCACGGCGTTCCTGCTGTGTGGAACGCTCGTCGAGGTGATCGAGGCTTCATCGGTGGACGTACATCTGTATGGTGTTGCTCTCGAGACCGAAGAGGACCTCGATGATGTTGCCACCCGGTGGCGCAAAGCCGGTTGGAATGCCGGAGAGCCTCATGATGCGATGCAACCAGGCCGCCGCATCTTCGCCGTTCCCGATCGTAACCTCGCGGTCATGTCACGCCGTTAGGGGCTGTGAACTCTGACATTCGGCGGGTCAACCATCGAGCGCGCGGTGCTCTATCGCGAAGTCCAGATAGTGGTCCACGCCTTCTTGATTACGGAGAACCTCGGCCTCGGTCAGGTCGCGTACCGGCTTGGCCGGTATGCCCATCGCGAGCGTCCATGCGGGAATAGAAGCGCCTTCAGGAACCAGCGATCCGGCCGCGACCAACGCTCCTTCACCCACGTGCGCGCCATTGAGAACCATGGCGCCGATGCCGATGAGGGAGGCGTCCTCGAGCCGGGCGCCATGGATCACCGCTGCGTGTCCAACCGTGACCCGGCTGCCGACCAGGACGGGAAACCCGTCGTCGGTGTGGAAGACGCAGTTGTCTTGAACATTCGATTCCTCACCAATCACGATCTCCTCCCACTCCGCACGGAGCACCGCCCCGTACATCACGATCGATCTGGGTTTCAAAATCACATTGCCGACCACAACAGCCGTAGGTGCTACAAACGCTGTGGGATCGATCAAGGGTGTTTCCACACTCCAGATCTTAGGAATTTTCGCATCCGCTGAGAGTCGGCGTTTTGGGACGGGCCGTCCGATTCGGATCCGAAACGGACCCGGAACGCCGGCCCTCGGGGTGGAGCCGTTAGGGTCAGAACGGTGAAGTACGCGACGCTAGTTCTCGCCCTCTTCATTGTCGCCTGCGGCGGCGAACAGGAAGGCAACAGGGAGCCAAGCACCCAGCCAGGAGACACCAGCATGGCGGAACGTTCGACAGAAGGGTGCGCAAACGTCATCGACGTGCGGGTCGAGCAGGATGGCATGACCTCCGACGGAATCCCAACCTATGAGTTCGACGTGACGGTGCAGTCGAACGATCTCGGATGGGAAAAGTACGCCGATCGTTGGGAGGTGGTTGACGTGGCGGGTCGCGTCTTGAGCGAACGGATATTGACGCATCCTCACGAAACGGAACAGCCGTTCACCAGATCTCAGGCGGGTATTCCAGTCGAAGCTGATCGCGTTGTGGTGCGAGCGCACGATTCCGTCGAAGGGTTTTGCGGAGCCGTGTTCGAGCTCGAGGTCTCGTGACAGTCCGTCCTTATTACGATGCCACCGACCGTTCGGCGGTAGCCGGGCTGATTCAAAAGGTGACCGGTCATGATGGGGCTGAGCCACTTTCTGAAGAAAAGAAAGCCCAATGGCTGACCGGGGTCGCAACGGATTCGTCGGCGATCACCAAGGGCGATCGCGTAATCGGGTATGTCCACGCAAGCTGGATTGATGCCGTTGGTGGCTGGTCGCTCGAGTTGGTGATCGATCCAAAGCACCGCTCATCCGAATTGCTCGCTGATGTCATGGAGCATTTGGTTTTTTATCTCAACGAGCGCCGATCAGGCGAGATTCGAATCTGGTCGTTCGCCCCGTGGATCGACCGATGGGCTGCAGAGGCTGGTCTCGAGCCCATCCGTCGACTGTCGGTGATGGGCATGGCGCTCCCGGCTCGCAGCGCCCAACAGCGAGACGACATTCAGATCCGCCGATACCAACCGGGCGTTGATGACGACTCACTTCTCTTTGTGAACAACCGTGCGTTCCCGGACCATCCCGAAAACGGTGGATGGGACAAAGCCATTCTCGAGGATCGGCGCTCGCGGACATGGTTCAACGGCGAGGATGTCCTCATGGGTTGGTCGGGAGACCGGTTGGCGGGATTTTGCTGGACCAAGCGGCATGACCCGGGGACAAGCGAGATCTACGTTCTCGCCGTCGACCCAGATTTCAGACGGCGGGGTATCGGTCGTTTCCTGTTGTTGTCCGCACTCGATCACATGACCGACTCAGGTTGCGAGAAAGCGATCTTATATGTGCGCGACGGCGAGGAGGCGGCGGAGCGACTCTATCGCAGCGTCGGGTTTCGACTACTCGAGCAGCGGAGCGAATACCGATACGGCTAGTCGAGTTGGACGAGCAGGTGGGGCTACCCGAAGTCCTGACCGCAGGCGGAGCAGTGTGCATCCTGCTCCTGCGTTGGAGCAAGGCACCACGGGCATGGAAGGTCGGTCGGTGAGTCGGATATGCGAACGTCATAGGCCGGTTCGCTCGAACTACTTCCCGCAAAAAGGAGCGCAGCGAACAACGAGATGACGATTACGGTTTCGAGCACAACTTCCTCCTCAGATGAAGTTCGACAACCGTAATGAGATCAGGAAAAGATTTCGCGCCTTTCCGGCGACAAATATTTGTACCCCGTCAGGCGGTCTTTCTGTCCAGCAACGCAACGCGGAGCGACCGTTGAAGGCGTTCGATGAGCGACGCTGCGGCGCTTGCCGTTTCGTAGTTGTTGGCCAGCGTCAACAGTTCGCGGAGACTATGAAGAATGATCCAACGGTGGGTTTCGATGGGCCCGGGATCGATGTCTGACGCCTTTGCGAACACCGCAGCTGCGCGGGAACCTTCTTCTAGCCCCATCAAAACCTGAGTGAAGTCCCATTCCGGTGGGGCGATTCCTCCGTCTTCCCATCCCATGATGGTCACGTTTCCGCTGTTGTCAATGAACGTCTGCCGGGCCTTGTTGCCGAGGTGGGCAGGGCGGGGGAGAGAACCGATCGGCGCCGGCACTTCGAGGAGTTGATCCATCAACGTCTTCTGAATTCGGAGGCGACCGCGCAGTGGTCGCAGCTGCCGCATCACGGAGGTGAATTCGCTCTGAATGAGTGCGTTTGTGAGAACAGGCTGAGGGAAAGTGGTTGTGGGCAACTCCCGAACCTGATTCAGCGTTCTGCTGATGCGGAGAGCAACGTCTGTATTTCGCATCGCTGTGAGATTCCACGCGCCTGGATCTGCGAACGATATCCAGTAAAACTCGTCTAGCTGTCCGGTGTCGAGGACGAACGGGATGCCGAGAACACCATCCAGGGATTCGATGACAGCCAGTTCACGATCGTGAGAGCGACGGCTCCGATCGACTTTGATCACTCTGCTGGAATCGTTGTCCCACACCCGGTAGAACCTGCTCTCATCCACGTCGACCGGCGTCACGCGTCCGTCTCCGGAGAGTTTTCTCGCTATCTCGATTGCTTCCACCGTTGTGTCCAGCCCTTAATCTCCGTGTACGAAAAGCAGCCCGTGGGCTCACTTATCAGCGTATGAAGCCCGAGAGAGGTTGTCAGTGGCTTTCAGCATCGAACTTCCAGACGGCTCAAAACGCGATTTCCCCGAGGGCACGACCGGATTTGACGTTGCCTCGAGCATCGGGGACCGTCTGGCCAGAGCGGCTGTTGCGGTGCGCCACAACGGTGAGATGCTCGATCTGAGTCGACCTCTACCTGGCAGCGGATCCCTCGAAGTCATTACCGCAGACTCGGAAGACGGCTTGTTCATCACCCGGCATTCGTCGGCGCACGTCATGGCGCAGGCGGTTCTCGATCTCTTTGAAGGTGCCCACTTTGCGATAGGACCGCCTATCACCGACGGGTTCTACTACGACTTCGACATCGGACGTCCCTTCACGCCAGAAGACATTGCCGCAATTGAGACCCGGATGATGGAGATCATCAAAGAGGACCAACCATTCGAACGAGATGAAACAACGACTGAAGAAGGCCTCGAGATCTTCAAAAACCAACCGTTCAAAACGGAGATCATCACCGACGGGGAGGCGTCCCAGGGCGCAGGCGATGGAGTTGTGACCCTGTATCGAAACGTTGATTTCGTGGATCTCTGTCGCGGCCCCCATCTTCCCGGCACCGGACGGATAAAGGCCGTGAAACTCCTGCGGTCTGCCGGAGCGTATTGGCGTGGCGACGAAAACAGGCAACAGCTCCAGCGTATCTACGGCACGGCTTGGAACAGCAAACAGGATCTAGCCGACTACCTGGAGCGGCTCGAACAAGCCGAAGCCCGCGATCACCGGAAACTCGGACGCGAACTCGATCTGTTCTCTTTCCCGCCTGATCTCGGTCAGGGCCTGGCTGTGTGGCACCCGAAGGGCGGGATCATGCGAAAGGTCATCGAGGACTACAGCCGCGACGTCCATCAGGAGTTCGGCTTCGAGTTCGTCTTTTCCCCGCATCTCGCCAAGAGCGATCTCTGGCACACGTCCGGTCACCTCGATTACTACGCAGAGAGTATGTACCCGGGCATGGTCATGGACACAACGAGCGATGGTTCGGGTACGGAATACCGCGTCAAGCCCATGAACTGTCCTTTTCACGTGCTCATTTATCGCTCACAGGCTCGCTCGTATCGAGATCTGCCATTACGGCTCGCCGAGCTGGGGGCCGTGTATCGAAATGAGCTCTCCGGCGTGGTGCACGGCCTCTTACGAGCTCGTGGTTTCACCCAGGACGACTCCCACACGTTCTGTCGGCGGGATCAAGTATCCGAAGAACTCGCGATGCACCTCGATTTCGTGCTGACGTTGCTGCGCGATTTCGGTTTCGAAGACTTCGAGGCCGATCTTTCGACGAGACCCGAGTCGAAGTGGGTTGGAGAAGAGGAATTGTGGGATCTCGCAACCGAATCACTGCGTGCTGCTCTGGAATCAGCAGGTGTGAAATATGAGGTGGCTGAGGGAGAAGGAGCGTTCTACGGACCAAAGATCGACGTGCATGTCCGGGATGCCATTGGGCGCCGTTGGCAAATGTCAACGATCCAGGTCGATTTTTCCCTGCCCGAACGCTTCGATATCGAATACAACGATTCCGAGAACCAGCGGCAACGTCCCGTGATGATTCATTCGGCCAAGTTTGGCTCTGTTGAACGGTTCATTGGCGTTCTGGTTGAGCATTACGCTGGAGCCTTTCCGGCCTGGTTTGCTCCCCTCCAGGTCGCGATAGTCCCGGTGGCAGATCGCCACGGCACCTACGCCGAACAGGTGGCCAGGAAGCTCGAAGAAATTGGTGCGCGTGTCGAAAGAGACCTCAGCTCAGCTACCGTCGGCGAGAAGCTGCGTCGCGCGATCACCCAGAAGGTGCCCGTGGTGCTGGTCGTGGGAGACAACGACATTGAACACCAATCGGTCGGGATTCGCATACGCGGCTCAGAAGACGAAGAGCGGGGTGTTGCGCTCGAGGATGCAACTGCCCGCATACGAGAACTCATTGCTCCTCCGGATCGAGCCTGATGGAAATCCTTTGGGCGGGATGGCGTTCGGCCTACATGCGGGCAGTAACCGAAAAAGAGGCATCCGACGCAGAAGATGCGAGCTGTCTGTTCTGCTTCCTGCCGGACAAGGGTTCGGACGAGGAAACCCTGGTCATTGCGAGGGGCGAACTCGTGTACTCCGTCATGAATCTCTACCCGTACACGACCGGACATCTGATGGTTGCGCCGTATCGGCACATTGGAACTCCTGGAGAGGCGGAGCGAGAGGAACAACTGGAAATGTGGGATCTTCTCGCTCGCTCCCAGAGTTCGCTCGAGGTGGCTCTCGGTCCGGATGGCTTCAATCTCGGGGCGAACATCGGACGCGATGCCGGAGCCGGGGTACTGGGCCACCTGCACATCCATGTTGTTCCCCGTTGGCGAGGCGACGCGAATTTCATGACGACCTCGGCCAACGCTCGAATCCTGCCGGAATCGATACAGGAAACCCGGGCCAGGTTGGTAGCGGCCTTCAACGAATTGGGGTGAGGGTCGGGTAGTCTTGCGGACGCGTTTGAGGGGCATGTTTCCGTCCTGGTTCGATCGGCACCTGACGTATTCCCACCAAACCCCGATCCAAGAATGACGTAGAGCGCGTTAGGAATATCCAATGAAGTCAGTAGTCAATGGTCTCGCCGGGATGGTGCGACGCTCGCCGTGGCTCGTGTTGGGTGCCGCCCTGGTTCTCACGCTGGTGTTCGGCGCCTTTTTGCCACAACAAGAACAGGCCTCCGGGAATGAAGGATTCTCGCCGGACTCGCCCGAATTTGTCGCCGGCCAGATCATCGCAGAACGCTTCGACACCTCTTCGGTAGCCCCGGTGCAGATTGTGTTCACCTCGGACACAGGTGACGTGCTCACCGCAGATGGCCTCCGTTCCTACCTCGCGGTTCGCGAAGCGGTGCTGGCAAGTGATCTCGGATCGGTGCTGGTCGACGGCCAGGGCGGTGGTGTTCAGGGATTCTTCGAGCCCGCACTCATCGGCCTGCAACAACAGAACCTGTCGCCGGAGGCGCTGACAGACGAGCAGGTCAAGCAGCTCTACCAGGCCTCTCTCGCCCAGCTTCCGGAAGAGATCAGCGGCCAGATAACACTGGCGCTCTCCTCAGAGAACACTGATCTTTCTGTCCCCAGTTCGACCGCGGGCCTCATGATCGTCCTTGTCGACACCCAACAAATCCCCGACGATCCCGATCAAGTAAAGCTCCAGGAGTTTCAAGTAGATATGGCGGATCGGGTCGACACGCTCGACACCGGTTCCATAACGGCGAAACCTTTCAGCTTCGCGCTGCTCTTCTCCGACCAGGAAGCCTTCACATCTGAGATCGGACGGCTCTTCGGGTCGGCCTTCTTGATCATCATGACGATTCTCGGGTTCGTTTTTTGGACCGGTCGCGAGGGACGGATGAACGTGGGTATGGCGCTGCGCCGGTCTGCCGCAGACGTGGGTCTCGCGATGTTGGTGATCGTGCTGTCCATCCTCTGGATGAACGGAATCGGAGTTCTCCTCGGGCCGAAATACCTCGGGATCATCGGCAATTTCTCCGAGATACTCCAGATCATTCCGATTCTGCTCATCGGACTCGGTGTGGACTACGCGATCCATCTCACGTCCCGCTACCGGGAGGAGCTGGCCGACGGCAGCGACGTCGTTGCGTCCGCCACGAGGGCTACGAGAACGGTAGGTATTGCGCTCGTGCTCGCGACCGTGACCACTGGAGTCGGCTTTCTCACGAATATCTTCAGCCCGATCACCGCCATCAAGGATTTCGGCATTCTGGCAACGGTCGGAATCGGATCGGCGTTCATTTTGATGCTCACCGTTGTGCCGTCGGTTCGCGTTCTGCTCGACCGGAGGGCTGAACAAGCCGGACGGCTTCCTGTCGAAGCGATGGGGGCGTCGTCTGGTCGAATTCTTTCGAGGATGATTGGAAGCACCTCGACGCTGGCCGACAAGGTTCCCGCCGTCATGCTCTCGATAGCTCTCGTCCTTGGCGGTCTCGGAGGCTGGGGTTTGACCCAGCTGAGCACCGAATTCAGTTTTACGGACTTCTTGCCAGAGGATTCTCCTTTGCTCGAGACCTTCGATGTGCTCGTCGATGAGTTTGGAGGAGGTCTCGGTGAGACGACCAACGTGCTGGTGCAGGGTGAGGTTGCCACCGCTGAGGTACACAATGGCCTTGTGGAAGCCTGGTCCAATCTCGCCACGACCGACATGGTGTTGACATTTGGACAATTCGCAGCGGCGGAATCGCCAGTCTCGGTCATCGCGCAGATGTTGACACCGCCCGAACAGGGGGGGCTGGCCTTCGACCCGGTGTTTGCACAACAGGCCGCGTCCCTCGGACTCAATCAGGATCTGACAGTGGCCCCCGGTACAGATGTTGAGGCGCTCTGGGACGCCGCTTCAACCGCTAATCCGGACTTGATGGCAAGGGTCGTAGCCCGGGGTGACGATGGAGCCTACGAGTTGGTCAACGTTGCTGTTTCCACCCAGGGGGGAGAAGCCGGTGCCGGCGATCTGGCATCCGGTCTCGAAGCAGCCTTTGCTCCCGTCTCACGTGTGGACGGTGTCACTGCCGTCGCCACAAATGAGAACATCATTTCGAAAGGAGTTGTCGATGCGCTCCAGGATTCACAGGCTGGTTCCATAGCGATTTCGCTGTTCGCCGCCATGACGCTGCTGGTCGTCAACTTCTTCTTTGAAGTGCGCCGCCCATTTCTCGGTGTGATCACAATCGGCCCGGTCGTTCTCGTGGTTCTGTGGGTCTTCGGGCTGATGGCCCTCACGGGCATTTCGTTCAATCCGGTGACGGCGATGATCGCTGCGATCGCCATCGGAATCGGGGTGCCATACACCATTCACATAACGCATCGATACGAAGAAGACCGCGATCGGTTTGAGTCGGAGGCTGAAGCCATGAAGTCGACCCTCACCCACACGGGCGGAGCTCTTGCGGGATCGGCGTTCACGACGGTCGCAGGTTTCGGAATCCTGGTGACGTCTTCGTTGAAACCGTTCCAGCAACTCGGTCTGGTGACCGGATACGCGATTGGGGGCGCGTTGCTTGCTGCCATTTTCGTGTTGCCGAGCCTTCTGGTCCTGTGGGATCGGTGGCATCGCCGGCGAGGTGATGAGACATTTGCCCATGCCGCTCTGGCCGACTTGATGGAACAAGACGCTCCGGTCGCTCCGAGGTGATGGTGGACGATCCATCTCCCAAACGACCGGGCATCGAAATTCCGGAAGAGCTTGCTGAGTCCATTCGGCTTCCGGAAGATCTGAACGCCGACGCGCTGGGACCGTATACGGTGCCCAGCCTCAGGCGTCGCCGTAAGGCCGGTATGTATTACTTCGGTGGAGCAATCCTCACGGCATGGGCTGCCAGCACCTCGCTACCGAACGGCTTGTTTGCCGCAGCGTTTGGAATGCTGGTCATCGGTTTGTATCACTTCTTCACGGCCTGGGACATAGAGGTTTCTGACGCCGACGCCCTGACGCGGGCGAATGCCGAGATCGGATTTCCGGTTGGTCACGCGTCTGCTGCAATGAGCTTCGAGGGCTGGCGGGCCCGTCCGATGTGGAATGTTCTCGTGTTCTCCTCAGATGACCCGCCTTCCGAGCGTGGTTTGGTGAGGATTGACGCCATGGATGGCACGATCCATGAGACACTTCGTGAGGCGAATATCGACTGACGAACAGGCGTTCCGGTCGAGGACTCGTCAGGTCTCAGCGGTCTGAGAGCGGCACGAAGTCCCGATCAACGGCTCCAACGTATACCTGGCGGGGTCGCCCGATACGCGTCCTGGGATCTTCGGTCATCTCCTTCCACTGAGCGATCCAGCCCGGGAGTCGCCCAATGGCGAAGAGCACCGTGAACATGCGTACCGGGAAACCGAGGGCACGGAAGATGATGCCGGAATAGAAGTCGACGTTCGGGAATAGCTTTCGCTCGATGAAATAATCGTCTTCCAGTGCCACTCGTTCCAGTCCGGCGGCAATGTCGAGCAGCTCGTCCTGTCGCCCCATCGCCTCCAGGACGTCCTTGGCGAAGTCTTTGAGAACGTTGGCACGGGGGTCGAAGTTCTTGTAAACGCGATGTCCGAAGCCCATGAGGCGGAACGGATCATTCTTGTCCTTGGCCTTGGCAACATATTTTTGATAGTCGCCGCCGTCCTCTTTGATGTTTGACAACATCTCGATGACGGCCTGGTTGGCACCACCGTGGAGTGGTCCCCACAGAGCATTCATACCGCTTGCAACGGAGGCAAACATGTTGGCTTCCGATGATCCTGCCATCCGTACGGTGGCCGTCGAGCAGTTTTGTCCGTGGTCGGCATGCAGAATCAACAGTGCGTCGAGCGCGCGGGCCACGGCCGGGTCAACCTCGTACTCATACGTAGGCAGAGCAAACATCATGTGCAGGAAATTGGATGAATAGTCGAGGTCGTTTCGCGGGTAAACGTAGGGCTGGCCGATTGATTTCTTGTAAGCAAACGAGGCCACCGTCGGCAGCTTTGCGATGAGGCGAATCGACGACTCCGAGACCTGCTCAGGGTCCGACGGGTTGTGATAATTCTCGTAGAAGGTCGACATTGCCGACGTGGCCGCGGAGAGTATGCCCATCGGGTGGGCGGCTCTGGGAAATGCGTCGAAAAGCCGCTTCATTTCTTCGTTGAGCAGCGTGTGCATGGTGATCTCGGTGCGGTATTTCGTGAGCTGGTCCGACGTTGGCAGCTCACCGTTGATGAGCAGATAGGCGACCTCCAGAAACGAGGCGTTACGGGCCAGATCTTCAATCCCATACCCACGGTATCTGAGAGCACCCGCTTCGCCATCGATATATGTGATTGCGCTCTCGCAGGAGGCGGTGTTTCCAAAGCCGTAATCCAGCGTCACGAAGCCCGTATCAGCGCGCAGGGTGCTGATGTCGATGCCGTGGTTTCCAATTGTGGCTTCATCGATCGGCCACTGGGTAACAGAGTCTCCGACGGTAATTTCGGCTTTGTCCGGCACCTGACTCCTTCGAATGGGCGACGTGCCTACTTTAACCGCCGCCGAATCTTGTAGTACCGGCCGCACCTCAGCCTCTATGCTTGCCGAATGGTGACGGAGTTCGAATCTTCTTTCTATTGCGGGATTGCGCGTGCTTGACGTCAAAGCCCGCGAACCTCTCCAATGGATCCTCGTCCCCGTCGCGAGGATATTCGTCCGGTTGGGGGTCTCGCCGGGAGTTTTGACCGCCACCGGCTTTTTGGGAATGATCACCGGAGCGATCCTCATCGCTCGCGGGTATCTGCTTTCTGGAGTCTGGCTTTCTGCTGCCGGGGCAATCCTCGATGTCATTGACGGATCGGTTGCCCGCGAATCTGGAAAGGCTTCAGAACGTGGCGCTTTGTTGGACACGGTCACCGACCGCCTCGGCGAAATAGCCCTGTTCTCTGGCATCGGGTTCTACATGGCCGAAAACGGCCAGCCGCGTGCAGCGGCGCTGACGGTTCTAGGGATTGGATTCTCGCTGGTGATCCCGTTCATCCGCGCCCGGGCGGAGGCAGCAGGCGCTGAAGGCAAAGGCGGACTCATGGGCAGGGCGGAGCGGCTGATACTGGTCTTGCTAGGCCTCGGTCTGGAAGGTTTGGGGCTACAGCCATTCGAATTCTTCCTCGGTGTTGACTTCGGCATCTTCGAA
Organism: Acidimicrobiia bacterium; assembly: GCA_041567895.1. Taxonomy (GTDB): domain Bacteria; phylum Actinomycetota; class Acidimicrobiia; order Spongiisociales; family SHLN01; genus JABDOU01. The sequence continues at coordinate 87,256 of JBFGAX010000001.1, read as the reverse complement.
GCTTCGCTCTGGCTGCTGGTTGTCATGACCGGTCTCACGGTGCTGCAGCGTTTTCGGAACACTTGGGTACAGCTCGGCGCCTAGTCGAACTTGCTTCGTACGGTGCGTTCCGCATCGCGGGAGCTGCTTTCGGTTTGTTACCGCTGCCAATCGCGCAAATGTTCGGGCGAACCATTGGATTGGTCGTGTCGAGATTCGCTCCAGGGAGGTCGGCGATGGCGGCACGTCATTTTGAGCGCGTCACGGGTCGGCCTGCTACCTCCCGTGATGTACGGATGATATTTGGGTCATATGGCCGGTACTACGCCGAGCTGCTCTGGGCTCGACCTGGAAGGCAGGAACCGTTCATCGAACACATGACAATCGAGGGCGAACACAACCTCGACGGACCGAAGGCAAGAGGCAAGGGCATCATTCTGGTCTTGCCCCACACCGGAAACTGGGAGGTGGCCGGTCTCGAAGCTGTCCGACAAGGCGTTCCGGTGTTGGCTGTGGCGGAGAACCTGCCAAATCGGTACATTCGTGATTGGTTTGTCAAGGCCCGCGCCGCGCACGACATCGAGATCGCCATAGCTCGCAAAGGCGTAACCACCGAGCTCGTGCAGCGGTTGCAGAGCGGCGGCACGCTGGCGCTTCCCTCCGACCGAGACCTTTCGGGGAGAGGTATCAAAGTGATGTTCTTTGGCGAGGAAACGACGCTGCCGCTCGGGCCAGGGCTCCTGGCTGAGCGCACCGGATCGCCGATCATCCCGGTTGGTGTTTACTTTCGTGGCCGAGGACACCATCTGGTTGTCCATCCTCCGCTGCCCGAGGCCACGGGAGACAGCGCAGAACAGCGTTTGCGGGAGCGGACGCAGGCGATGGCGAAATCGTTCGAAGAGATCATTCGCGTCGCTCCGGAACAGTGGCACCTGCTGCAGCCGAACTGGTCGTCCGATCGGGCGCCCACGTGAACGTCGCCGTGGTGTGTCCGTATGCGATCGATCATTTTGGAGGTGTGCAACATCAAGCGATTCAACTCGTTGATTGGTTGCGTGATGCCGGACATGAGTCGAAGCTCGTAGCCCCGGGGCGCTCCGGGGGTCCCCTGGGCACCGAGCATCTGGGAGCGTCTGTGAACGTGCGGGGGAACAAGGCCGTGAGCCCCATATCGCTCAATCCGCTCGTATACCGGCAGGTTCTCGATGCGGTCACCGACGCAGATGTGGTCCACCTGCACGAGCCACTGATGCCACTCGTTGGTTGGGCTGCGCTCGCTGCCAGCCCCCTCGTTGCAACCGTCCACGCCTCACCGTCGCGACTCTTCCGCATGATGTATCACAAGGCGGGGCGGGGCGTCCGAGCGGCGTTTCGCAACGTAGGCGTACTGACTGCCGTTTCTGAAGCTGCCGCCTCGCCGTTACGCCTATCGGGCCTCGAGCCGCGAGTGATTCCAAATGGCATCGATGTCTCGAGTTACACGAGGGACAACCGCCCGGGAACGGTGGCTTTCGTGGGGAGAGACGATCCCCGAAAGGGGCTTGATGTGCTCCTCGATGCGTGGCCGCGCGTTCTCGAACGCCACCCCGAAGCCATGCTGACCGTCGTTGGAACCGCGCGGCCGGCGCGGGAAGGTGTCCGATTCCTGGGCGTTGTACCGGAAGCCGTCAAAAGGCGAGTGTTGTCCGAATCCTCGATTCTGGTAGCCCCGAATCTGGGTGGGGAGAGTTTCGGAATCGTTCTCGCCGAGGCCATGGCTTCGGGCTGCGCCCTCGTAGCCAGCCGACTTGACGCATTTGCAAAGGTCGCGGGTGGGGCGGCCAAGCTCTTTCAACCCGGAGATCCCGTTGCTTTGTCGAAGGAGCTCGCAGGCCTCCTCGCAGATCCGATGGAACAGCGACGGCTCACGAAAGCAGCAGATCGTGCAGTCAAGGCGTTCGACCGATCTTCCGTGCTCGACGCGTACCTCAAGGCGTACCGTGATGCGGTCGAACATACCGGTAGCTAGAACGCGAATTCTGTCTTAGCCTTCAGCGCCCTAAGGAGACACCGTTGAACAGAACTCATCTCGTGAAAGCCGTCGCCGTTACCGCGCTGGTCGTGATCGCAACCGCTTGTTCGGGCGGTGCATCGACCGACACCACCAGCACGCCGGTCGCGAGCCTCCCTGCAACGACGAGTACCACGACCACGACCACGACAACCACCACGACAACGACCACAACCACAATCCCGCCGACGCCCCGTCCTCTCACGGGAATCGACGCGAAGGTCTCCGAACAGCAGATTCTCATCGCCAAGTATTCGAATGCTACGAAAGGCCGCCCGCAGGAAGGGCTCGGGCTTGCCGAGATGATCGTCGAAGTCAATGTCGAGGGTGGCGTACCACGCTTTCTGGCATTCTTCCAGACCGAGTATCCCGAACTTGTCGGGCCGCTCCGATCGCTACGAGAAGTCGATCCGAAATTGATCGCCCCGTGGGATGCGAGAGTCGTGAGTTCAGGCGGCCAGAGCTCGGTTCGCAACGCAGTGCAGGCTGTTGCCGTGGAAGAGAGCATGGACACGGTTCGCTACGGGTATTCGCGTCAGGACGGACGTTCCTTCTTGTACTCGGTGATGTTCGACACATCCCAGCTGCCAGATCGGGGATGGGACGGAGACGTGCCGGAGCTGCTCACCTTCACACCGGAGGCCCCGGAGGGCGAGGCTGCCGCATCGATCACGGTCAATCAATCGGGCATCCATCGAGTCACCTGGGAGTATGAGGATGGCGAGTATCTGCGCTCGCAGAACACGACGTTCTCGAATCGAAATGCTCAGGCTCCGCACCTTGATAGTCTCGACGAGCAAATGACTGCCGATAGCGTCGTGCTGTTGTGGGTGGTCGAACTCGATACCGGACGACGTGACTCCGCAAACCAACGTGTTCCCGATTTCCGTGTGACAGGCGAGGGCGATGTAACCGTGTTTCGCGACGGTGTCGTTGTCGAAGGCCGCTGGGAACGCGAAAACGTGTCCGACTGGTTCACCCTGCTGGATGAATCAGGACAGGAGATCGGTTTGGCCGAGGGTCGCACGTGGTACCACCTGATCCCCACCTATCAGAGCGTCGAGTACTGAGCGAGGTTCGTTGCCTCGTGCTCGGTTCGCAGTTCGTTGGTCAGGCAACCCGGGTCCAAAGGCGGGCCTCACAGCTACACTTTCGGCTCATCGACAAGGAGCGATCGTGGAGGCAGAAACCGGATCGGACCGCGTAAAGCGTGGCCTGGCAGAGATGCTCAAAGGCGGGGTCATCATGGATGTCGTCACCCCCGAACAGGCTCGTATCGCGGAGGAGGCCGGGGCGGTGGCGGTCATGGCACTCGAACGTGTGCCCGCAGACATTCGTTTACAGGGCGGGGTGGCGCGGATGTCGGATCCCGACATGATCCAGAGTATCCAACACGCAGTATCCATACCCGTCATGGCCAAAGCCCGGATAGGTCATTTCGTCGAGGCCCAGGTGCTGGAGTCACTGGGCGTGGACTACATCGACGAAAGCGAAGTGTTGACACCCGCCGATACGCAGAATCACATTGACAAGTGGAAGTTCACGGTGCCTTTCGTCTGTGGCGCGACCAACCTGGGCGAGGCGCTTCGCCGGATCGGCGAAGGGGCGGCGATGATTCGCACCAAAGGCGAGGCCGGCACCGGTGACGTCAAAGAAGCGGTTACCCATGCTCGGACGATTCATGGCGAGATTCGCAAGCTCACGACGCTCGACGAGTCGGAGCTCATGGCCGCCGCACGCGATCACAGGGCTCCGTATGCGCTGGTGCGAGAAGTCGCCGAAACCGGCAGGTTGCCCGTCGTGAACTTTGCCGCAGGCGGCATCGCCACCCCCGCCGACGCTGCCCTGATGATGCAGCTCGGCGTTGACGGCGTATTCGTCGGCTCGGGAATCTTCAAGTCCGGCAACCCTGAGGTCCGTGCAAAGGCGATCGTCGAGGCGACAACGTATTACGAGGATCCTTCGATCATCGCCAAGGTATCCCGCAACATCGGCGAAGCCATGGTCGGAATCAACAGTGACGACCTGCGGGACGAGCAGCTTTTGGCACCCAGGGGCTGGTAGGCGTGCGGGTCGGAGTGCTGGCCCTCCAAGGCGATGTTCGTGAACATTTGACTGTGATTGCGTCTCTCGGCCACGCCGGGGTGGCTGTGCGATACCCGGAAGACCTCGACGACATCGACGCACTGATTATTCCCGGTGGCGAATCGACAACGATCGGCAAGCTGGCCGACCGTTTTGAATTGTTGGAGCCGATGAAGAAACGTATTGCCGAAGGCCTTCCGACCCTTGGTACATGCGCCGGCATGATCCTGCTGGCAAAAGCAACGACGGGTGAACCGCAGTACCTGATCGGCGAGCTCGACATCACCGTGGAACGCAACGCCTTCGGTCGCCAGGTCGATTCGTTCGAGGCTGATCTCGATATCGACGGCCTGAACGAGCCATTTCATGCCGTGTTCATCAGAGCTCCGTTGGTCGTATCGACGGCAGACGACGTGGAGGTTCTGGCGGCCGTGGATGGGCGGCCGGTTCTCGTGCGCCAGGGGCATATGATGGCTGCAGCCTTCCACCCCGAGTTGACGAAGGACGATCGGATTCACAGGATGTTGATCTCGTCGGTTACGGAGCGGTAGATGTCGGGACATTCGAAATGGTCGACCATCAAGCACAAGAAGGGCGCGAAGGACGCGAAGCGGGGCAAGCTTTTCGCCAAGTTGGTCAAGATCATCGAAGTTGCGGCCCGTGAAGGGGGTGGGGACCCCGACTCCAATGCGGCCCTGGCTAACGCCATCCAGAAAGCAAAAGACTCTTCGGTCCCGAAGGACAATATCGAGCGGGCCATCGCCCGTGGCACGGGTGAAGTCGAGGGGGTCAACTACGAAGAGATGTGGTACGAGGGCTACGCTCCCGGCGGCGTCGCCGTCTACGTTCATGCGCTCACGGATAATCGCAATCGCGCCTCGTCGGACATCCGGGCTGCCTTCAGCAAGAACGGGGGGAACCTCGGCGAACCAGGGTCGGTCGGCTATCTCTTCAGTCAGATGGGCCAGATCATCTGCAGCGGAGATGAAGAGACCGTCATGCTGGCTGCTCTCGACGCCGGAGCCGAAGACATCCGTCCGTCCGACGATGCTTGGGAAGTCATCACGCAGGCAACCGATTTGCCCGCGGTGCGATCGGCACTTGAACACGCGGGTGTTTCGATAACGAATGCCGAGGTGACGCAGCTCCCGTCGGTTGAGGTGACGCTCGACAAATCAACGGCGAGCCAGGTTCTGAGAATCGTGGACGCCCTCGATGATCTCGATGACGTCCAAGACGTCTACGCGAATTTCGACATCCCCGAAGACATCATGGAGGAACTCGGCGCCGACGCCTGAACGATTACCGTCCGGCTTTCTTGTGAGCCTTCTTCCTGGCTTTCATCAGTCGCTTGGCGTCCGACTGGAAAAGATCGGCCTCGAGAGGTTCCAGGAGTTCGACGACCTTTTCGAAATCCTTGGCGGCGAACGAACGTTTCGCTTCGTCGAGACGCTCATGGCGGGGGAGATCTCCGGCAACTTCGGCAACGCACTCCAGAAGGTCGGTATCTGCCCGTTCGATCTGCGGCCACAGCCTGGCAACCGATGCCGACGCCGCTGTCAGGTACTCGTCGATTCGCTCCGGCGTGTGAAGATATTGCCGATCCGGGAGGGTTTCAGTAGTGAGTGTGCTGTTCCAATCTTCGAGTCGGAAACCATTGAGCATGACGGTGGCTGAGTAGTCCCGGTCTCCATATGACACCGCAGCCGGTCGTCCGAGTGTGAACGTGCAACGGAATGGATAGCGAACCGTCATGGCGCTGGCCGGCTCCGTTCCGGATTCGGTGAGGTTGACCATGGCGATATCTCCCGACCAGAACTCGAATCGTTTCGGTGCGGATGTTGCGAAAGCTTCGGCCAATTCCGGCTCACTCGGTGGAGTCAGGAGACCACAAAGATGTCGGCACATGTTCAGATCCTCCTCATGATGATTTCGGCCGGTAGCGATTCGATCTTGAGCAGCCTTCGCGAATCCTGTCAGAGGCAGGTAGGAAAGCCAGTGACAATATTTTCGCGACCCACTGGTGCTGAGATGGTCGCCTCGGTTAGGTTGACGACCGTTCAAACCGATGCGGAACGGCCGACGGGTCGAGTCGTTGAGGGGAGAACGCATGCGAGGTGCACGAAGCTTTACAGCACTTCGTATTGTGTCACCGGCAGGCTCGAGAAAGCCAGAGATGCTCAGGCATCGAAGGTGCCACTCGGACCTACCTGGAGCGAGACTCGGAGACGAGAATCGAGCGCGGGGACGGAGCAGGTGTTGGAGACGACGCCTGGAACGTGCCCGCAACCAGCGCCCGGAGTTGATACTTGGAGACGGGACGCTCCGTCGGACTTGGAGACTTGTCCGTCCGGGAAGATCGGGGCCAAGCAACCCATTCGGGGTCGGAGACACAAGACGAGCTCGGAAAAACCCCACGGGTGAAGCCGGGAGAAACCGCCGAGAGGTAGGTCTATCCCAATCAGGCAGCATCTGTGGGGTTTTTCGCGTGCGTGTCTGCAGCTGGGAACCCTGCGGGTTCCTTGGGAGTTGCTTCGCAACTCCAAACGCCTGATTGGCGATAGGGGCGTTGGGAACTCGGCGGGTTAGTTGGGAGTTGTTCCGCAACTCCAGTACCTGATTGGCGCAAAGGGGCTCAAAGGCTCTGCGTGTGCCACCTGAAAACTCGAGGGCTTTTCGCGTGCCAACCGGCAGGGGCCATCCAATAGTGTTGCTTGCCATGAACATTCTCACCGCCCCCTTCGTCGTCGCCGGCAAGCTGCTCAAGTTGTCGCCGCTGGCCGCCGCCGGCGGGGTTGCCTACAGCGCAACGATGGTCGACCACGACCTGCCCTTGCCGAGCCCGGTGGCCGTGGAGCCTTCATTCGTTGCCATCCCGGGGCGTGGGCGAGTTGCCTTCTACCAACATGGACCGGCAGGGGCACCACCGGTACTGCTGGTTCATTCGGTGAATGCCGCCGCTTCAGCCGCCGAAATGCGGCCGCTGTTCGATGTACTCGGAACGAAGTTCGCCGTCACCGCCCTGGATCTGCCCGGATACGGCCGGTCCGATCGAGAGCCGATCTCCTACGACACCGGCCACATGACGGCAGCTGTCGTCGCCGCCCTCGAGAGCGTCGGCCGGCCCTGCCACATCGTGGCACTCTCGCTGGGAGCAGAGTTCGCGGCGAAAGCCGAGACCCTCCGACCTGATCTCGTTGCATCGCTCACCATGATCTCGCCCACGGGCTTCGGCACCGACGACGCTGTTCCCCCGCAGCGGTTGGGCGATTTCATCCGCACACCGGTCATTGGCCAGGCGCTGTACGACGCCCTGGTGTCGAGGCCTTCACTGAATTTCTACCTCGCCAAGAGCTTTGTGGGCGACATCGACCCCGGCCTGCTCAGCTATTCATACTTGACCTCACACCAACCCAACGCCCGCTTCGCCCCCGCAGCGTTCCTCTCCGGCGTGCTGTTCACTCGACACGCCACCGAAGTGATCTACTCGCGAGTCACTGCGCCAACCCGGGTCCTGTTCGACGAAGATCCTTATTCGTCGTTTGCAGAACTCGCTCCGTTCACGTCTCGTACGGACAATTGGGGGGCAGTTCGCATCCCGGGAACTCGCGGCCTTCCCCAGTTCGACGCTCTCGATCGAACGGTCGATGCGATCACGGATTTCATTGGCGACATCCCGGTAGAGGTCTGACGAAGGCCGGTGCACAATCACCCATCGAGGCGTATCTTTCTTCGCTCGGCACCAACGTTGTAGTCTCATAGAACATATGTTCGTTTTAGGGATCGATCCAGGGGTTTCGCGATGTGGGTTTGGGGTCTTGGATGCGCGTTCCGAAGTCGTCACTGCCGTCACGGCGGGCGTGTTCACAACGTCGCCCGATATGGAATTGCCGATGCGACTTCAGGAGATTTACCGCGACTTGACCGCGGTTATTCGAGAGTATCAACCAGAGGTCATGGCGATCGAGCAAGTATTCACCAATCGCAACCTGAACACGGCTGTGGCCGTGGGTCGGGCGTCGGGGGTTGCGATGCTGGCCGCAGGACAGGCCGGAATCGGTGTCTACGAGATCAGTCCTTCTGCGGTTAAGTTGGCCGTGACCGGTTATGGCCGGGCCGACAAGCAACAGATTCGGTATGCCATCATGCAGCAACTCAAGCTGAAAGTTCTCGATGCGCCGGCGGACGCCGCCGATGCTCTGGCGTTGGCGTTGAGCTATGTGCGATCTCATCGTCCGAACGTTCCTTCGGGAGCGCCGTCGTGATCGGGCGGCTTCGAGGGACTCTGGCAAGTTCATTTTCTGAGCAGTTGCTCATGGACGTGAATGGCGTTGGCTACGTGGTTGCTGTCACTCCCAGCACCCTCGCAGAACTTCCCCCCATCGGCGAAGAGGTCGTGCTGCACACCCACACCCATGTGCGGGAGGATCAGCTTTCCTTGTATGGCTTTCTCGAAGCCGGCGACCGAAACACGTTCCAGATCCTGCTTGGCGCCAGTGGGGTCGGTCCCAAGCTGGCTCTGGCGATCCTTGCAACACTCGATGATGTGCGCTTGCGAGAGGCTGTCAACGCTCAGGACACGGCTGCCCTGGAGATGGTGCCAGGCGTCGGTAAGCGAACCGCCCAGAAGCTGATTCTCGAGTTGCGCCCCAAGCTCGATCTCCCAACCGGCGATATTCCGGGCGATGTATCAGACCACAGCGAGGTGAGGGACGCACTCGAATCTCTCGGATTTGCTCCAAACGAGGTCCGGGAAGTGATGATCGACCTCACCGAGGGCGACACCGAAACCATGCTGAAGGATGCTTTGCAACGACTGGGACAGACATGAGGGAAGACGGCTTGTTGGCGGGCTCTGCGCTCGAAGAAGATCAAACCGAGGCTTCCCTTCGTCCGAAGCGAATGGGAGATTTCGTCGGTCAGGATCCGCTGAAGGAACGTCTTGGCATCATGATCGAGGCTGCGAAGTCCAGATCCGAGACGCTCGATCACGTGTTGTTGTCCGGGCCACCCGGACTCGGCAAGACGACCATGGCGGTCATCCTCGCAAACGAGATGGAAGGTCAGCTGCGGCTCACATCGGGCCCGGCGCTCGAAAGGCCGGGCGATCTCGCCGGAGAACTGACAAACCTCTCCGAAGGCGACGTGTTCTTTATCGATGAGGTGCATCGCCTACCCCGACAGGTCGAGGAGGTCCTCTACTCGGCGATGGAGGACTTCAAGCTGGACATCATGGTCGGCAAAGGTCCATCTGCGCGTTCGATCCGTCTCGATTTGCCACGCTTCACGCTGATCGGAGCGACTACGCGGCTCGGCAAAATTTCGTCGCCGCTCCGCGACCGGTTCGGCGAAGTAGGCCGCCTCGATTATTACCCGCCCGAGGATCTGGGCATGATCGTCGTACGGTCCGCTTCGATCCTCGGCGTCCAGATAGACGAAGCCGGCGCCGCAATCATCGCCTCCCGCAGCCGCGGAACGCCGAGAATCGCCAACCGCCTGTTGAGGCGGGTGCGTGACTTTTCTACGGTTCGTTCGGACGGGCTCATCACTGCCGAAACCGCAGCGGATGGCCTCTTTGCGTTCGAAGTCGACGAGGCGGGACTCGACGAGGTCGACCGTGCCATCCTCGAAGCCGTGATCGACAAGTTCGGTGGGGGTCCGGTCGGGCTTTCGACCGTAGCTATCGCAGTCGGTGAGGAGCCCGAAACGATCGAAGACGCGTACGAGCCGTTTCTGATCCAAAAAGGTTTGCTGCAACGGACACCGCGGGGGAGAGTGGTCACCGCAGCTGCGTACGAGCACATGCAGCGAATCCCTCCGCCCACGTTGAACCATCAGCAGACACTCCTCGATTAGTGGATCTTGCCGATTTTTCCTACGAGCTCCCGCGCTCTGCCATAGCCCAACACCCCGTAGAGCCTCGCGATAGCGCCAGGTTGCTCGAACTCGACGGCTTGAGAGATCATGTCTTTTCAGACCTGCCGGGGCTTCTCAGGTCTGGCGATCTGCTCGTAGTCAACCGAACTCGTGTCCGAGCCAGTCGACTACGGGGCAGTAGGGCAACGGGCGGATCGGCGGAGCTGCTCCTCCTTCGAGAACTAGGCGAGGAGCGATCGATCTGGTCAGCGCTGGTACGTCCGGCCAAAAAAATAGCGGTGGGCGACGTGATCGTCTCGGGGCGGGTGGTAGCGACGATTCTCGAACACCAGGGAGAAGGTCTCGCAACCGTTCTCGTGGAGGCCGATGGGGACCTCGAGGAAGCGATCACCGAATCGGGCGAGATGCCCTTGCCGCCATACATCGGCGAACGATTGTCCGACCCCGCTGACTATCAGACGGTGTATGCCAACGAGACCGGATCCGCCGCAGCACCAACAGCAGGCCTGCACTTCACGGCTGCATTGTTGGATCGGCTGGCGTCGGCCGGAATCGATGTCGCTTCTGTTCTTCTAGAAGTGGGACTCGATACGTTTCGACCCATCACCGAGCCACGCATCGAGGATCACCGCATTCACTCCGAGCGCGTGCTCGTGGAACCGTCAGCGATCGATGCTGTTGATCGCACACGGTCTGCAGGCGGCCGGGTGGTTGCGGTGGGAACCACGGCTGTGCGTGCTCTCGAGTCAGCCGCGGCGAGCGGTGATCTACAGCCATATGCCGGGTCAACGGATCTCTACATCACCCCCGGATATGCATGTCGTGTCGTCGACGGAGTCATCACGAACTTCCACTTGCCCAACACCACACTGCTCGTCATGGTTGCTGCTCTGTTTGGCGACGCATGGCGAGACGCGTACACGACTGCTCTCGATCGGGGCTATCGATTCCTGTCCTTTGGCGATGCAATGCTGGGATGGGTGAGATGAGCTGGAGCCAGCTCGCCACCGATGGCATGGCGCGTTCAGGAATATTCACGACGCCCCACGGTGATGTCGCGACACCGAACTTCATGCCCGTGGGCACGCGAGCTTCCGTGAAAGCGCTCGACTCGACCGATCTGGCAGCAGTTGGCGCCTCGATGATTCTTGCCAATACCTATCACCTGATGTTGCGTCCAGGGGACGAACTCATTGCGGGGCTGGGCGGCCTGCATGAGTTCATGAGTTGGAAAGGCCCCATCCTGACCGACTCTGGTGGATATCAGGTGTTCTCACTCAATCCGGAGGTCACCGAGGACGGAGTCACCTTCCGCTCGACCTACGACGGGGCGAAGGTGGACCTGACACCGGAGCGAGCCGTTGCCGTCCAGGAGAACCTAGGTGCCGATGTGGCAATGCAGTTGGATGAACTGGTGGGTCTCCCCGCGCCACGTGATGTTGTCGCGTCGGCTATGCGTCGTTCCCTCCGATGGGCTGAACGGAGCATCGCGGCCAAAATCCGGCCTGATCAGTACCTGTTTCCCATTGTGCAGGGGGGGACCGACGAAGAGCTGCGCGGTGAAAGTGCAAGAGCATTGGCTTCATTCGACCCTCCGGGATTCGGCATCGGCGGCCTTTCCGTGGGGGAGTCTGATCTCGATCGCAGCGTCGCCCTCAGGGCAACGGTTGCCGAATTGCCCACCTCCAAGGTGCGCTATGTCATGGGCCTGGGTGATACGGAGGGGCTGCTTGATGCGATCGCGCATGGCACCGACCTGTTCGATTGTGTGTGGCCAACGCGATTGGCGCGTCACGGAAAGGTCTTGAGTTCGAATGGGGATTTCTCCCTGCGGGGTGCGGCCCATCGGGCGGATTCGGAACCGCTCGATGGAAACTGCGACTGCCACACCTGTTCTCACTATTCGCGCGCCTATCTCCGACATCTCGTCACAACCAAGGAGCTCGCCGCTCATCGGCTGGTGAGTATTCACAATCTGGCCTACACGTTCTCCGTGATGACAGGCGCTCGGGACGCAATTAAATCCGGGACGTTTGCGGCCTATCAGCAGGATGTCGTTCGCCTGCGCGTACGTGCCGGCTCGCGAGCGGATGCGGGGGCCGTTTCCAACTACGATATCGACCCGTGATAGCACTCCAGCAAGCCACAGACACCACGGGTTCGTTGCTGCCGATCATATTGATCGGCGCCTTTTTCTTGTTCATCATGTTTCGACAACGCCAGCGACAGAAACAACGTCAAGAAATACTGGACTCGTTCCAGGTTGGCGACCGGGTGCGGACCATCGGAGGTCTGATTGGAACGATCGTCGAACTGGATGACCACGAGACGGTGATCGAAGTCGAAGGAATGACCCGGTTGCGTTTGTTGCGCCGGGCGCTGCAAGAGCCTCACTCGTGACAGATGCTCCCAAGGGTCGGGCTGCCCGCCTTGCGTCGGGCGGCAAAACCGGACCCCCCGTAAGCCAGGGCCCCACGGTGCGAGGTCGATTCATCTCGATATTTGTTGTAGCCGTTCTCGCCTATGGCGGTATCGCTGGCTTCCTTGCCACCGGTAACGCCCCCAAATTGGGCCTCGATCTGGCCGGTGGTACAGAGGTTGTTCTGCAGGCTCCGCCCGAGACCACCGAAACCCAACTGAACGACGCCGTCGAAATCATGCGCAGGCGCATCAGCGCATTGGGAGGTGTACTGGAACCTGTAATCCAGATCGTCGGCGACAATCAGGTTGACGTGCAGTTGCCGGGAGTCACCGATCGTGAGCAAGCCATTGCCGCAGTGGGGTCCACGGGTCAGCTCTCGTTTCGAAAAGTGCTTCCACTCGTTGATCCGTCCGACGTGAATGAAGACGGCTCTGTCGACTTCGAGGGGGCTCTGGCGCCGATCGATCCAAAGGACGACGACCCGACGAAAGAGGCGATCCTGCTCACGGAGACCGGCATACCGATTCGCGTAGGGCCCGCATTCGCGCTTGGTAGCGACATTGCAGACGCAGCGCCGGCACTGGATCCGCAAACGTCGGAGTGGTCCGTTGGGCTTCGGTTCACCGCAGAAGGGGCGGACGCGTTCGCGCAGGCCACCCGTGAGCTAGCTCAATTTCAGATCGGTGACGAACGGCGAAGTTTTGCCATTGTGCTTGACGGTGAAGTGATCAGCACGCCCTTTATCGCGGCATCGGTCAATCCTGCGATCGGGATCAGTGGCGGAAGCGCCCAGATCACCACGGGCGGAGGGCCGGAAGGCCAGTCAGAAGCCGATGCGCTCTCGATCGTCCTCCGCTTTGGAGCACTTCCCATCGTGCTCGAGCAGGACAGAGTGCAAAACGTTTCTGCAACGCTCGGCGGTGATTCGCTGAACTCGGGCATCGTGTCCGGATTGCTCGGCCTGGGTCTTGTAGCGGCAGCTCTGATCGCGTATTACCGGGTTCTGGGTCTGGTAGCCGTTGTCGGGCTGACGGTCTTTGGCTCGGTGCTGGTTGCCGTCTATTCCCTTCTCGGCATCACGGCCGGGCTCACGCTGACGCTGTCGGGAGTTGCGGGCTTGATCGTCGCCATTGGCATCACGGCTGACAGTTACATCGTTTTCTTTGAGAGAATCAAAGAAGATCTTGGCAAAGGACTGCCTCTGCGCCGGACCGTGGAGAGTGGCTTCTCACGCGCCTTTCGGACCATTCTCACCGCCGATACGGTTTCGTTCGTCGGTGCTCTTCTGCTGTGGATTCTCGCTATTGGACCGGTCAAAGGGTTTGCTCTTGCGCTCGGGCTCGCCACAATCATCGACGTATTCGTGGCATATTTCTTCACCAGAAACGCCGTTGCGTTACTCGCTCGCGGACCGCTAGGTGATGGAGGTGCGTTCTCGATACGAGGTGCGTCTGGAATCCGTTCGAAAACCGAAGAGGTGCCGGCATGATGGGTCGGCTGTATCGCGGAGAGACGAATTTCGACTTTGTCGGAAACCGGAGCAAAGGTTTCATCGTCTCGGGGCTATTCATCGTCATTTCTCTAGGGGCACTCTTCATAAACCAGCTCAATCTCGGAGTTGATTTCTCGGGAGGCACCGTTGTTGAGGTCGAAAACGTAAACGCTATCGGTATCGGACAGTTGAGAGATGCCTTGCGTCCGCTGGGTCTCGACGGTGCCCAGATCCAGGAACTCGATTCCGGAACCAGGAAAGTTCTTCGTGTCCAGACCGAGGCCATCACCGATGCCCAACAAGAAGAACTCATCAACGCCGTATCCAACGCCGCCGGGTCGACGGAGTCGAGCGTGACGTCGGTCGGCCCTACGTTCGGGCGAGACATTGCATCGTCCGCGATACGGGCTCTCGTGATCTTTCTCGTGGTCATTGCGATTTTCATCTCACTGCGGTTCGAGGTCGCAATGGCCTTCGGTGCTCTGGCGGCTTTGTTTCACGATCTCATCATCACCGCAGGGATTTATGCACTTACCGGACTGGAAGTGACACCGGCGACGGTCATTGCCATTCTCACCATTCTCGGATACTCGCTCTATGACACGGTGGTCGTGTTCGACAAGGTGTCTGAGAATCTGCGTGCTGAAGAAGATGTCGGTCGAGTACCTCACTATCGATCTGTCATCAACGATTCCATGAATCAGGTGCTGATGAGGTCGATCAACACCTCGCTGACGAGTTTGTTGCCGATAGCCAGCTTGCTGGTCGTTGGGTCGCTCCTGTTGGGTGCCACGACTCTCCAGGATTTCGCCCTGGCATTGTTTGTCGGAATTGCAGCGGGAACCTATTCCTCGATTTTCGTTGCATCGCCTGTCCTTTCGCTGTTGAAAGACCGGCTCGAATCCGATCCGCCTTCGAGAGCGGAGGTCGGAGCAGACAAGGACACCGCCCGGCCTGGCACCGGGCCCGTCACCCGTCCCGGTGGCGCGGCACCTCGCGCACCAAAAAAGCGCAAACGCTGAACCGTAGGGTATGGCAATGGACCTTCACGCATTCATTCGCGACATTCCCGATTTTCCGGAGCCGGGGATCATGTTCAAAGACATAACGCCGCTGCTGGGTAGCCCGTCGGCGTTCGATTACGCCCTCGATCAGATGATGGTGCCGTATGAGGGAATTGGCATCGACTATGTGGCAGGTATCGAGTCGCGAGGGTTCATTCTTGCCGCCCCGCTGGCGGTCAGAATGGGCGCAGGTCATATTCCCATTCGCAAGCCGGGCAAACTTCCGTCCAAAGTAGAACGCATCGAATATGCATTGGAATACGGGACCGATGCCCTCGAAGTTCATGTGGATGCGGTGCAGCCGGGGTCCACCGTTGTCATCGCAGATGATGTCATGGCGACCGGGGGCACGGGTGCTGCAGCAGTCGAGTTGATGCATCGACTCGGGGCGGAGGTCGTTGGGTTGTCAGTGTTGATCGAGCTGTCGTTTCTCGATGGGCGATCAAAACTGAGCGGAGTCGAGATACACTCGTTGATCACGTATTAGAGGATCCGACGTGCTCGAATCGGTAAACCCAAAAGGGGACGAATCCTCCGAGAAGACCCGTCGCGCCCCCGGAGAGCACACAGAATCGGACCTCATCGACTACGAAGCCGAGATCGCTCGATCGATTCAAGACGTCGTAGATCTGTTCGAACAACATCGACCTGGTCACGATTCAGATTCGATCGTGAAGGCGGCGAATCTCGCGGTCGAAGTGCATGCCGGTCAAACACGGCTGACCGGCGAGCCGTACGTGCTGCATCCCCTGGCTGTAGCCAAGAGACTGGCCGATTATGGCCTCGATCTCGACACCGTGGTAGCCGCCATCTTGCATGACACCGTAGAAGACACCGACATCGCGCTCGACGACATCGAAGCTCAATTCGGTGGCCAGGCGGCAGCTCTGATCGACGGCGTCACCAAGCTGATGAGGATCGACTACGACACCAAAGAAGAGCAGCAAGCCGCAACGATCAGAAAAATGACCGTTGCCATGGCAAAAGATGTGCGGGTGCTTCTGATCAAACTCGCCGATCGACTCCACAACCTGCAGACCATCGGGCCTCTACCCCAGTGGAAGCAGGAACGCACCGCCCAGGAAACCCTTGATATCTACGCCCCTCTGGCTCATCGGTTGGGGGTTCAGGAGATCAAGCACGAACTCGAAGACCGCTGTTTTGCGATCCTGCACCCGAGCCGCAATGCCGAGATCACGGATCTGTTGACGAAGCGAGCGCCGGCGCGCCAGGCAGTGATCGAACAGGCGGTGGCCATAACCGGCGAGCTGATGAACGGCGCCGGGATCAAAGCCGATATTTCCGGCCGACCAAAACACAACTATTCGATCTATCGCAAAATGGTCAACAGCGGCCAACCGTTCGAACAGATTCACGATTTGATCGGCATTCGCATTCTCACCGATGATGTGAAGGACTGCTACGCGGCGCTTGGTGTGATTCACTCGCGCTGGGCACCTGTGCACGGTCGTTTCAAGGATTACATTGCAACGCCCAAGTTCAACCTCTACCAGTCGCTCCACACCACCGTGCTCGGACCAAACGGCAAACCGCTCGAGGTTCAGATTCGTACCCATGAAATGCATCACCGGGCGGAATACGGAATAGCTTCCCACTGGCGATACAAAGAGGGAGCGCCCGAAGATCTCGAGTGGATGTCGGATATTCGCTTCTTGCAGGACACGTATGAGAACCCTGCCGACTTCCTCGCCGGTCTCAAGCTCGATCTCTATCGGGATGAGGTGTTCGCAGTTACTCCAAAGGGTCGCGTGATCACCCTTCCCAAGGGCGCTACCACCGTCGACTTCGCATACGCGATCCATAGTGAAGTGGGGAATCGGACGAACGGTGCTCGGGTCAACGGACGGCTGGTACCGCTGTCAACTGAGCTCAAATCGGGCGACATCGTCGAGATCACGACCTCCAACGCTGCTGATGCAGCTCCCAGTCGAGATTGGTTGCAGTTCACGGTGACCAACCGCGCAATATCAAAGATTCGACAGCACTTCAACCGCGAGCGCAGAGACGAAGCTCAATCGAACGGCAAAGAATCTGTCATGAAGGCCATCGCCAAGCTAGGCCTCGGCCTCACCTCAGCCGCTCGTGACAAGGCTCTCGCTGCCGTTGCTGAAGACCTCAGCTATGCCGACATCGACATGCTTTTTGTCGCAGTGGGGGAGGGGAACGTGGCGGCCTCGACCGTGGCCAACCGCCTCTGGCGGCAGGTGGAGCCCACCGAGGACGATGATGGTGGTGGAAACCTGCTCGATCCGATCAGGCCTGCACGGCCTCAGCCAGGTCCGTCGATCATCGTCGAGGGCGCCACCGACGTGATGGTCAGGATCGCCAAATGTTGCGCCCCTGTTCCGGGAGACGAGATTGAAGGGTTCGTGACGGTCGGTCGCGGCGTGAGTGTCCATCGATCGGATTGCACCAACCTGAGTTCGCTCAATGAGCGCTCGGACCGCATGATCGATGTCAGTTGGGCTGCGGACCGAATCGGAGGCTTTGCGGTGTGGATCCAGGTCGAAGCGCTCGACCGGCCGTGGCTGCTGCGGGATGTAACCGAGGTGCTTTCGCAGCTCGATGCCAACATCTATGCCTCATCCAGCGGCACCAACGCCGAACGGGTGGCGGTCCTCCGCTATGAGGTGCAGTTCTCGGATCCCGGACAGCTCGAACGCGCGCTCAAAGCCTTACGTGGCGTTGATGGAGTGTTCGAGGCCTATCGGCTCCGCACCTGAGGAAGCGCCTGACAGGCAGGCTATTGGATCTCATCCCACCGGTCGATGATCACGAGGCCGGTGGCGGTCTGGCCGCCATACAGCGGCGCTTCCAGGCCACCGTTGTACGTGATCTTGCCGGAACCACGGATTTGGCTGGTGGGTTCCGGCGAACCCGGCGTGTCACATTCACCCCATGCGATCACGGCGTTGTTGGCACCGGGATTACCGCCGATATCGAATTGCTCGTGTGCGAGCATGATTCCAAAGACGTCGGATGTACCACCCATGGAGAGATCGCGTCCGATCACAAACATGAGATCCTTGGCGGACGTGTGAGGCCGCAGTTGGATGTTGCCGGAAATCGCCAGATCTCCACCTTTCGTGGCGCACATCGTGGTGTCCCAGGCATCGACGATGACGGTGATGCCACCTGGAGGAGAGTCGCCCTTCATGGACGCGCTCCCCCCGGCGATGTAGAAGACCTCAGATGCGGTTGACCCTCCGTCGTAGGTCCACAGTCGACCGGTGCGGGTCCAACCAAGCGACGCCGCCGACACGCCGAGTTGGCTGCCTGTGCACGGTTTGCCGGGTTTGCCGCTGAGCGCGCCACCTTCCCGGATCACCGTTGATCCACCTTCGATGCACAAATCGATGGTGCTCAGGCCGTGGAACTCTTTCGGAATCACGTCGGGGATTTCTTCGGTCACACCTTCGCCCGGTCCGCATTCCGAAGGGTTGTCCGGTTCGAAATCGTTGTCACCGGTAGCGCTGGTGCAGCCCGTGATCTCTGTCTTGCTGTTGCCCTTGACGAGATCCTCGTTCGAGTGGGCACCACCTTTGATGCCGCCCACACCGTTTCCGCCGACTGTTACTGCGCCGCCGGAGGCAATCCCGAAGTTGGGCAGGAACACGTACGTGTTGTCGATGTCCGGTGTGTAGTCGACCTTGATCACCCGGGACGAAACATCCGGGTCTCCGTATGAGGGTGAAAAGCCAACCGCGTACACGACTTCCGAATCCTCGGGCCGGACGTAGGCGTACTCGCCCCCTTCGACCGGCTCGAGATCGAGAGTTCCCAACGCATCCATATTCGCGATCTCGCCCAGAACCCAGTTCTTCTCATCTGATTCATCGGCAAACGCGGGATCGGTCGGGGCGTTGAAAAAGTCGGGATCGAGGTACAGCTGCTCGAGTGCAGCGTTGAGTCCCGAGTCGGCGACGAACAGGGCCGTGTCGAACCGTCGCTCCGCCAACTGCTGGTCACTATTGGAAGTCGCTCTGAAGATGAGAACAGTTGATAGCCCTGCGATGAACGCGGCGGCCAGCACCACCCAGATAATTGCTATTCCGTCGTCTCTGTTGTCCATTATGGGCCTGTACCTCCGGCGTTCTTCGAGTTGCGTAGTGAGACCTGAGAGATGAGATTGCGGGCCGCCGTCGAGTTTCCGAGCCTGAATTCGCTTTCGAGCGTCAGTGTCACCCGGCCGGTATCTGGTGGGGCCACGTCATATCCGAAGACGGGGCTTCCATCTCCGGGCAATACCAGGAGGGAGTCGTCGAGGAGCGAATTCCCCGCTCCGTCTCTGCGCTGCATCCGGAAGGCGCCGGCCGCTTCGTACGAGAGTGTCCAGACCACATTCTCCTCGGCATCGAGTGCGTCGTCGCCGTCTGCGTCCGTCCAGAGATGCAGTCGGACATCGTTTGAGTCGGCAAAAATCACGTCTGCTTCGCGAATCTCCCGCTCCAACAGGAGCCTCGTGAATCGCAGGTTGTCGAGAACCTCTTTTTCGTTTGTGGTGTCGTTGTCGACTCGCGTGACAGCTCCCATCATGGCGATCATCATGATCATGACGAGGGACACGCCGAACATGGCCAGTGTCAGCTCAATGAGCGTGAAGCCGCTGTCCTCGGAGTTGATGTTGCGTTTGTCCATCAATATGGGATTGCTCATGGCGTCGACGGTCCGCCCCCGCCGGTGTCCTTGGGCGGTTCCGGCACCTGGGCGACGAACTCAAATACGGTCGATACGGTTGGATCGACGATTGAGATGAACGTGATTTCGATGAAGTCGTAGTCACCTGGCTCGGCGTCAGCTGGAACTTTGACAGTGAAAACGAGATCCAGGTCGGAACCTGCGGGCTGCCCGACCGGCCAACCGGTATCCAGCAAGAAGTTGGCATTCGTATCGACCAGTGGGAGTGTGTCCGCCCTGGTCAATTCAGCCGGCCAGCCGATTTCCTGAACGATGTCGATGTCGTAGCTATCGGCAACGCCACCGACGTTGCTCAGCACGTTCGGAAACACGATCGTATCGCCCGGCACGGCGTCCACCACGAGGTGGGCGTACTCGGCTAGCTCAAACTCAGCTCCTGTTGCTTCGCCCTGAGCGCGCTTGAACACGATCGATTCGGTCCGTCGGGTTTGCGTGGTATTGACGAAATCCCAGCTGACCTCGGTGATAGCGCGCTTGAAGTCCTGAAACTCGGTATCGGTGGGATCAGAGTCGCCATATGTCACCCACTGTTGGATGGTGTAGGTGACGTTGCCTCGAGTTTCTGTCCGGAGGTGAGGGGTGGCGCCGCCGGTGGTTTCGAGGACGATCTCCTCGGCCGGCAGCGGTCCGGCTGCGTCAGGATCCCAGGTGTCACCCGGCACAAAACCGTGCGTGGCGTCGGAATCGAGAAGTGCCAGCTCCGCATACGCCAGGGATGCAGCGGTCTCACTGGCCTCCGTGACGATGGCGAGTGCTTGCTGTTCCATTCTGCGGGCCTGGGTTGATCGGATGCTCGCGTTGATGACGGCTCCGAGCCCGATAAAAACGATGCTGGCGAGAGCGACAGCAACCACCACCTCGACGAGCGTAAAGCCCTCATCTCGTTCCCCATCGGGGCGATTGAAACTGCTCAGTTTTAATGCTGCTCTCATAGGTCTTTCTTCGGCATGCCCGTCTCATACCTCGAGGGCTAAAACAGACGGTTGCTGGCTGACTAGACACCTAGGCTCGCCGGATGTTGATCGACACCGCGCCCTTGTGGATCGCGGCCACGAACACGTACGTAGTCGCACCGGAAAGGGGTGGTCTCGCCGTCGTGATCGACTGTCCGCCCGATCCTGAAGGAATCGGTCAGTTGCTCCGCAAACATGAGCTGATTCCGATCGCTGCGCTGGTTACGCACGCCCACATCGACCATCTCGGTGGAGCCGGTCCGTTTGCGAGAGCGAGCGGAGTAGATGTTCATCTACATCCAGATGACGCGTTTTTGGCGATGGCGCCGGAACAGCAGCTTGCGATGCTGTTTGGAACGCAGATGCCAAATCTGGACGTAAGGCCTCCGACGGCCTACGTCGATCTGGTAGACGAAGCTCGTCTGAGCATGGCCGGTATGGAAATCGATGTTGTGCACACCCCTGGTCACACCCCGGGGCACTGCTGTTTTCTCATCGAAGATGTTCTCTTCTCGGGCGATCAGCTCTTCGCCGGATCAATTGGACGCACGGATTTGCCGGGAGGCGATTTCACGGCCCTCATGGCATCGATGGAGTCGAAGATCATGATGCTCGACGATGACGTCGATGTGCTACCTGGCCACGGACCGGCGACAACGATTGGGATCGAGCGTGCCTCAAATCCGTTTCTGGAGCCGTTCAGGACGTAGGCTCCCGTCACTCCATCGACAGGCCTGACGTGACCATGTACCGAGATACCTATGTCGGCGACCTCGACGCCGACGCGGCGGGGACGACCGTCACGATCGCCGGGTGGGCTGCTCGTATTCGCGATCAGGGCGGCGTCGCTTTCCTGGATCTCCGAGATGCATCCGGGCTCGTTCAGGTGGTCATCGCACCGGATGAAGTTCCCGAGCTCGCCGACGTCGCCCGCAACTTGAGGCGCGAGTTCTGCCTCAAAATCAGCGGCGACGTGAGAACGAGACCAGCCGGGACCGAAAATTTCGAGCTTCCAACAGGAGCGATAGAAGTAGCGGCGAAAACCGTCGAAGTCCTCAGCACCGCTCAACCGCTGCCATTCCAGCTCGACGATGCGATAGAGACCGACGAACAGGTTCGACTGCAATACCGATATCTAGATCTGAGGCGCGATCGGATGTCTCGAAACCTCAAAGCGAGGTCCCGTGCGGTGGCTGCAATCCACAACAATCTGGACTCGGCCGGGTTCATGGAGGTCGAGACCCCTACGCTCATCAAGTCGACTCCGGAGGGCGCCCGGGACGTGCTCGTCCCGAGCAGGCATCGCCAGGGTCACTTCTACGCTCTCCCCCAATCCCCCCAGCTCTTCAAGCAGCTGTTGATGGTGGCAGGCGTAGACCGCTACTACCAGATCGCCCGCTGCTATCGCGATGAGGACTTCCGCGCAGATCGTCAGATCGAGTTCACGCAACTCGATCTCGAAGGTTCGTTTTGGGGACAGAACGAGGTTCTGGCGACGATCGAATCCGTCGTTTCGGACACCGTTGCGGCGGTTCGGGGTGAAGCGCTCACCCTCCCGCTCGCACAAATGACATACGCAGAGGCGATCGATCGGTTCGGCTCCGATAAACCAGACCTGCGCTTCGGCATGGAGATAGCCGATCTGTCGAGCGTGTTTGCGATGTCAGAGTTCAAAGCCTTCGCCACTGTCGTGGAAGAAGGAGGAGTTGTTCGTGCGATCAACATCGGCGGCTCGGAAACGAGCCGCAGTCATCTCGACGGGATCATCGAACGAGCCAAAGCACTCGGGGCCAAGGGTCTCGTCTGGATGGTGATCGAAGAAGGTGGCACGATTCGTTCGCCCGTCGCAAAGTTCCTCCAATCCAGCGAGACGGACGCCATCAAACACGCCCTGGACGGCGAGGTCGGGGACGTATTGTTGCTCGTCGCCGACGAGCACCGGCGGGCATCGCAGGTGCTTGGCCAATTGCGCATCGATCATGGACGTCCCGACGGACACGACGATCTCTCATTTCTCTGGATCACAGATTTTCCCGTGTTCGAAGTTGCTGACGACGGGGGACTGGCGCCCGCGCATCATCCATTCACGGCTCCGAGATCCGTGGAAGAGCTGAGGGATTCGCCGGAGACCGCCGTGGCCAAAGCCTACGACCTGGTGGTCAACGGCGTGGAGCTGGGATCGGGCTCGGTTCGAATCCACGATCCGGCGGTACAGCAAGAAGTCTTCGACATCCTCGGCATAGAGCCCGAGGAGGCTCATCAACGATTTGGATGGTTCTTGGAAGCGCTGCGCTACGGAACGCCTCCCCACGCCGGATTTGCATTCGGCATCGATCGGCTGGTCTCGGTACTCCAGAATGAGCCGAATATTCGTGAAGTGATGCCGTTCCCGAAAACCCAGACCGGGTTTGATCCGTTGACCTCGTCGCCGAGTCCGGTCACTGACGAACAGCTCACTGAGCTCGGCATTGATCTTCGGCCCGAGGTCGAAGAGTCCATGGAAGCTCATCCCGCTGAGTAGACCTGGTAGTAATCTGGCCGCTCATGCCCGATAGCAACTCAATCAGGCGGATTTTCTCGAGTTTCTTCGCAGAGCGCGACCACGTCATCGTAGCGAGCTCTTCTCTGATACCGGTCGATCCCACGCTCCTTCTCACCAACGCCGGAATGGTGCAGTTCAAGCCCTACTTTTTGGGCGATGAACCGCCTCCGTATCCACGCGCCACGTCCATACAGAAATGTGCCCGGACCTCTGACATCGACATCATCGGGACCACCGATCGCCACTTCACCTTCTTCGAGATGCTCGGAAACTTCAGCTTCGGCGATTACTTCAAAGAACTTGCGATTCCCTGGAGCTATGAGCTCGTTACGGACGGATTCGGGCTAGATCCCGAGCGTCTGTGGTTCACCGTATATAAGGACGATGACGAGGCAGCAGAAATCTGGATTGACGGCGTCGGCGTTCCTCCTGAACGACTCCAGCGGGGTGACAAAGACAATTTCTGGCAGATGGGCGTTCCGGGTCCGTGTGGACCCGCCTCGGAGATCTTCTACGACCGGGGTGCTCACCGGGGCGAGGACGGGGGGCCGATCGGAGGAGATGAAGACCGGTTCGTCGAGATCTGGAATCTGGTGTTCATGCAGAATATTCAGGACGCTCCTTATCACGTTGTAGGCGACCTCCCGAAGAAGAGCATTGACACCGGGGCGGGTATCGAGCGGCTGAACATGGTTCTCAACGATCTGGATTCGGTGTTCGATGCGGACACCGTCCGGCCGGTGCTCGACTTCGGGGCGCAGGCGACCGACACGAAATACGGCGAGAACGAAACCACCGATGTGAGTCTCCGGATCCTCGCCGACCACGGGCGCACCATGACGTTCCTGATCGGCGATGGCGTCGTACCATCGAACGAAGGGCGCGGATACATCCTCCGTCGTCTGATCCGGCGAGCTGTCAGACATGCCTGGCAACTCGGCTGCGAGGACAACGTCACACCAGGGTTGGCTGATATCACCGTCGACATCATGTCAGACGCATATCCCGATCTTGGGGCGGAACGTGATTTCATCAAGGAAGTCGTGGAACGTGAGGAGGTCGGGTTCCGGCGCACCCTCGAAACCGGCTATGCAATGCTCGAGGATGCGCTCGAAGAGTCGACGGAGAACCGAATCGATGGCAGCACCGCTTTCCGCCTGCACGATACGTACGGGTTTCCCATCGAGCTCACGACCGAGATCGCCGGCGAACGGGGGGCGACCGTGGACCGGGACGGATTCGACGAAGCAATGCAAGAACAGCGTCGCCGTTCCAGGTTGCTGTCGTTCGATGCGGACGATTTTCAGGCCGCAGAGATCATTCGTGACGTTTTGGACAGCGCCGGTGCAACAGAATTCGTCGGTTACGAGCTCGAGACGTCGCCGGCCTTGATCCTGGCGATTGTTCGCGAAGGAGAAATGGTGACTTCCGCCGCCGAAGGCGAAGAGGTCGAGCTATTTGTCGACCGCACACCCTTCTATGCAGAAGGGGGCGGACAGGTGGGTGATACCGGTGAAATCGTTACCGAAACCGGTGCGGTGAGAGTGGTCGACACGCAGGCACCAGTGACCGGACTACACGGTCACAAGGCGAGAGTCGTGCGAGGGTCGGTTGCCGTTGGCCAGGATGCACACGCCGAGATTGATCACGATCGGCGCGAGCGAGTGAGCAAGAGCCACACAGGAACCCATGTTCTCCACGCATCACTGCGCGATGTGATCGGACCACACGCTCGTCAGAACGGTTCGCTGGTTGAAGCCGGGCGCTTGAGGTTTGACTTCAGTCATCACGCTGCGCTCGAACCGGATGAACTGGCCGAGGTGGAGCGATTGACCAATGAGCGGATCATCGAAAACGATCGCGTACGAACCATCGAGGCGACCAAAGAAGAAGCTGAAAAGATGGGTGCCGTTGCGTTCTTCGGCGACAAGTACGGAGAACAGGTGCGGGTCGTCTCCGCCGGTGGGTACTCGCTCGAGTTCTGCGGCGGAACTCACACCGTTTCCACCGGCCAGGTGGGACCACTTCTGATCTCGACCGAATCGTCGATCGGTGCCAACATTCGCCGCTTTGAGGCTTTGACCGGAACCGATGCCTACCTGCACATCGTTGAACTTCGTAACACAGTCCGTTCCGGCGCCGGCCTGCTGAAGAGCACGCCGGCCGAGTTACCCGGCGCCATCGGTTCGTTACTCGGAAGAGTGAAAGATCAGGAAAAGAGAATTGCCGACTTCGAGCAGCGTCACAGGAGCGAGGCGGCGGCAGCATTGGCCGGGGCTGCCGAGGCAATCGGAGCGTCGAGCGTCGTGGCGGCCACGGTTCCCGACGCGACCCCCGACGGTCTTCGGATGCTCGCCCTCCAGCTCCGGGACCGGCTCGGAAGTTCCGTCGTGGTGCTCGGTACCAATCGAGACGGCAAAGCGAGTCTGGTCGTGCTGCTGTCAAAGGATCTCGTCCAGAAAGGTTTGTCCGCGGCAGACATCGTTGCCACAGGAGCCAGGATCGTTCGTGGTGGCGGCGGCAAGGATGCAGAACTATCCATGGCGGGCGGTCCCGGTGGTGATGATGTTTCGGAGGCGGTCGAGGCAATGGGGAAGAAGGCCCGGGAGTTGTTGGCGTGATGGGACGATTGATGGGAATCGATTACGGCACAAAGCGAGTTGGTATTGCACTCTCAGACCCGTCACATCTGATAGCTTCTCCGCTCATGGTTTGTGATCGAGCTACAGCAATCGACGTGATCGCCGGTGCCGTACGTGCCCATGACGTGGAATCTATCGTTATAGGAATGCCCACCTCACTGAGTGGAGAAGATGGTCCATCGGCAGAAGCGGCCCGCGCGTTCGCGTCAGAGGTCGCGGGCGCCACCGGACTGGACGTCGAAGTTGAGGACGAGCGGTTTACGAGCGTGTTGGCGGAAAGGTCCATGATCGAGAGCGGCACCAGGCGATCCGAACGTCGCAAAACGCTCGATGGCGTGGCCGCGGCACTGATCCTCCAGAGCTACCTGGATAGACAATGATCGAGTACGACAAACCCTCGGGGGGCTTTCCGGTATGGCTCGGGATCATGATCGGCCTCCTCGCACTCGCCATCGTGGCATGGGGCGCTACCCGGCTCGCCGAGTCGTTTGGAGGCGGACCCGCCACCACGATCGTTGCCGGCCAGTCGGTGATCGTCGACATCGAATCTGGATCGAGTGCCGAAGACATCGGCAACGTGCTCGCGGAGGCAGGTGTCGTAGAGCGCGCCAGCCAATTCGAGTCGTATGTGAAGGCCAACGGCCTCGGCTTTTCGCTGCAGGCCGGTACCTACGAGCTGACCACCGGAATGGGATCCGAAGCTGCGGTTGAGATTCTCCGTCAGGGTCCGGAGTTGAAGGACGTGTATACCGTCAAGATCAGGGAGGGGCTATGGGTGAGTGAAATCCTTCAATCCCTGTCGGAACAATCTCCTCACTCGGTCGACGCGTACGCAACGGCTCTGCTCGATGGCAGCGTAGTTTCGCCGCTGTTTCCGGGAACGCCGGGCAACCTGGCAGATTGGGAAGGATTGTTGTTTCCGGCCAACTACGAGTTTTTTGAGGATGCATCGCCCGCAACAGTTCTGCAAAAGATGGCCACCGAAATGCAGCTCAGGGTCGAGGCGGCCGAGTGGAACCGAATGGAAGAACTCGGAGTTACCGAGTACGAGACACTCATCATCGCATCCATCATCGAAGCCGAGGCGAAACTCGATCCCGATCGGCCGATCATCAGCAGTGTCGTTTACAACCGTCTTCGAGAGGGCATCTTGCTTCAGATCGATGCCATGCTGGTGTACGGGCGGGGCGAGCGAGGAGTTCCCACGAACGCCGACAAGCAATCTTCGTCTCCCTACAACAGCTACGTTCGAGCCGGACTCCCGCCAACGCCGATTGCCGCTCCAGGTTTGCGGTCGCTCATCGCCGCCGGAGATCCCGAAGACACACCCTTCTTTTACTATGTGCTGGTCGACCCCGACGGCAGTCATGGTTTCAGCGTGACGCTCGAGGAGCACAACGAAAAGGTGGCAAAGGCCCGCGCCGAAGGCGTCTTCTGATGATGCGCCTGGCTCTGCTGGGCAACCCGGTTGGCCACTCCCGATCTCCGGCCATGCATCAGACAGCTCTGGCCTATCACGGAGTTCAGGGCGCCTACGAGGCGCGGGAGGTGGATGCTGTGCAGTTCACATCTGCTGTCTCGGAGATTGCGAGTGGAAGGTTGACGGGCGTGAACGTGACCATGCCGCACAAGGGCCTGGCGTATACGTCGTCCGATGTGGTTTCCGCCGATGCGGCCATTGCCCGGTCTGTAAACGCGATGATGGTTCGTGGCGAGAGAGTCATGGGCATCAGCACCGACATCCCGGCTATACGCGCGTGCTGGAGAAGTGCCGAGCTACCCACGGGTGATGTGCTCATCCTGGGAGGCGGTGGCGCGGCAGCGGCGGCGTTGGTCGCTGTGGCTTCGATCACGACGGGTCGGATCAGTGTCTCGGCCAGACGCCAGGGGGCTGCCACAGCAGTTCTGAAATCGGTCGGGGTGACCGGTACCGTTTTGGATTGGGGCGATCCGTTTGCAGGTGTGCTCGTCAACGCCACTCCTCTCGGAATGGCTGCCGAGGAGCTCCCGACGCCGATGTCGGCTGGTGCCACGGGGCTCTTCGACATGGCCTATGCCGACCAACCAACTCCTGCGGTCAGCCTGGCCACGGAGGGCGGGATACCGGTCGTTTCCGGAATCGACATGCTCGTCGAGCAAGCTGCGCTCAGCTTCGAATGGTGGACCGGTCTGCCAGCCCCGCGCCACGAGATGAGAATCGCAGCCGGTTTGTAAACACGCTCAAGACCTCAACTGCGTGGGCCGAAATAATGGCGACACAGTTAAGGAGACAGGTTGAGAACCGAATCGCGTCATTTCGGCTCGATGCTTGTGCAAGAGGGCGTGCTCACGAAAGAGCAGCTCGACGAAGCGCAGCAAATACAGAGTGAAAGCGGCAAGTCGCTCACGCGCATCCTGGTCGATCAGGAGTTCGTCGACGAAACCGATCTCGTGAAAGTGCTCGCCAAGCAAATTGGCATCGAATACATCGCTCTCGAAGAAATCACGGTCGATCCCACCGCGGCGGCTCTGATTCCGGACAACATCGCCAAGCGGTATGCGGCCTTGCCTGTGCTATTCGACGGAGACAAGCTCATTGTTGCGATGGCTGACCCGGCCAACGTGCTCGCCATGGACGACATCAGGTCGATTTCCGGTATGGAGATCGTTCCCCGGGTCGCTCCCCGCAGTGCGGTCGAGGCTGCGATTGCACGAATGTCGTCGTATAACGATTCGGTCACCGAGTTCGCCGACTTTGGAGAGGAAGAAGAGAAGGAAGACCTCTCCGCTCTCAAAGAGGCAGTGGATGAGGCACCGGTCGTCAAACTCGTCAACACGATCGTGACCCGGGCTGTGAACGAAGGCGCCTCCGATATTCATATCGAACCGGGCGAAAAGGACCTGCGCGTTCGTTTCCGGGTCGACGGTGTTCTGCATGAAGTCATGTCGACCCCCAAGGCGATTTCGAACGCCCTCGTGAGTCGTCTCAAGATCATGGCAGACATCAACATCGCCGAGCGACGGGTGCCGCAAGACGGCCGTATGTCTCTCAAGATGAACGGCAAACCCGTCGACTTGCGCGTTGCCACATTGCCGTCGGTGTTCGGTGAGAAAGTCGTGCTGCGTATTCTCGATCGATCCTCGGTGCTCTTGGAACTGGTGGATCTCGGTTTCCTACCCCAAACACTCGCCCGATTTGAATCGGCCTACACCAAGCCCTACGGCGCCATTCTCGTAACCGGCCCAACCGGTTCCGGTAAATCGACGACCCTGTACGCAACGCTCAACGTGTTGAACAGGCCGGAGGTCAACATCATCACCACTGAGGATCCGGTTGAGTATCGGCTGGAAGGGATAACGCAAGTTCAGGTCAACAAGAAGGCTGGCTTGACGTTTGCCACGGCTTTGCGATCCATCCTGCGGTCCGACCCTGACATTGCCCTTGTTGGTGAGATTCGCGACCACGAAACAGCACAAATCGCGATCGAGGCCGCCCTGACCGGTCACCTCGTGCTTTCAACGTTGCACACAAACGATGCGCCATCGAGCATCGGACGCCTCATCGAGATGGGCGTCGAACCGTATCTGGTTTCTTCGTCGCTCGACGCAGTGTTGGGCCAACGTCTCGCCAGACGTTTGTGCAAGAAGTGCAAAGTCGAGTTTTCTCCCGACAAGGACATGCTTGTGAAAGCTCGTTGGTCCGACGAGGAAATCGAGAAGGTCAGCGCCTCACAGATTTACGCCGCTGATCCGAAGGGGTGTGGTGCTTGTTCAAATGGATATCGCGGGCGGTTGGCATTACACGAGGTCATGCTGATATCCGACGAGATTCGGCGTATGGCCGTCGAGAACCGACCTTCGAACGAGATCAAAGTCGTCGCCAAAGAACAAGGCATGCTCGAACTGTGGGATGACGGAATGACCAAGGTCCGCCAGGGCAGGACATCCATCGAAGAGATCATGAGGGTCGTGGCGTGAACCGGGTATCCAAACAAATCGGCGAGTCACTCGTCGATAAGAGGCTGCTCAGCCGTGATGTACTCGAAGCCCTGTACGTACAGGAGAAGGACACGGATGTTCCCCTCGCGCGAATCCTTCTGCAAAACGGCCACGTCTCACCGGGGGATCTGCTTGCTACGGTCGCCGACCGGATAGGCATGAGGTATGTCGACGTACAGAACGAAGTGCTGCAGCCCGAGGCAGTGTCCAGGCTCGATCCCGATACTGCACACCGCTTCAATGCCATACCGATCAAGGTTGAAGACGGCCGTGTGATTGTGGCGGTCGCCAATCCGTTCATCCGCGACATTCAGACCAGCCTCGAGACGGTGTGTGGCTCAGCCGTGACGATGGCGCTTGCCAGCCAGACCGGCATCGACGAGATGCTCAATTCATTTTTCATGGGCCTCGATGAGGAGCCGCGTCGCGTACCGACAGAAGTTTCCGAACAGGTTCATCTCAACGACTTCCTCGAGTTGTTGATTGAAAAGCAAGGTTCCGATCTTCATCTGACGGCCGGTTCACCGCCCATGGTGCGCGTCCACGGATCGCTCGAGCCCATGGAGGGGTTCGATATTCTGATGCCGGCCGAGCTTCGCCGAATCTTGTACGACATTCTCACGGCTGAGCAGCGAACCCGGTTCGAAGAAACTCGTGAACTGGACACGTCTCATCCGCTCCCTGGACGAGGACGGTTTCGTGTAAACGTGTTCTTCCAGCGTGATTCGGTAGCGGCAGTTCTTCGTTCCATTCCGAATGAGATCAAGAACCCCGACGAGCTCGGCATGCCTGCGGCCGTCAACTCGCTTGCGCATCTGCATCGTGGTCTCGTACTCGTGACCGGCCCGACCGGTTCAGGTAAGTCAACCTCGTTGGCGTCGATCATCAACCTCATCAACACTGAGCGGGCGAGTCACATCATCACGGTTGAGGATCCGATCGAGTTCTTGCACCGGCACAAGAAGAGCATTGTGAATCAACGAGAAGTCGGAACCGACACGCTCGGATTCAATCAGGCGCTCAAGCACATTTTGCGGCAGGATCCTGACGTGATCCTGGTGGGTGAGATGCGAGATCTCGAAACCATCGGTGCTGCGCTAACTGCAGCCGAAACCGGACACCTCGTATTCGGAACCCTGCATACCCAGAGTGCGCCTCAATCCATCGAGCGAATCATCGATGTATTTCCGGCCCACCAGCAATCTCAGGTTCGGGTGATGTTGGCAGGATCGCTGCAGGCCGTTCTGTCTCAACAGTTACTCCCGACCGTTGACGGCAAGGGCCGGATCGCAGCAGTCGAGGTCATGATCGCGACATCGGCTATTAGAAACCTCGTGCGCGATGGCAAGGTCCACCAGATTCCCAGCGCGATTCAGGCCGGTGGCAAATACGGAATGCAGACGATGGACATGGCGCTTGCAGCAATGACCAAACAGGGCAAGATCACTCGAGAACTCGCCATGGAACGATGCAACGACAAAGAGGCAATGCAACGCCTCCTACAGGGCGGCTAAATCATGGCCTCGATGTACACGTACAAGGTTCGTGACGCCAAGAGCGGCAAAGTCATCGAAGGGGAGTTGGAGGGCTCCTCCAAAGAAGCGGTCATCCGCGCTCTGAAGGAAAGCGGGATGACACCGCTCGGCGTCGCCGAGAAGAAGACCGACGGTCTCCAGAAAGAGATCTCGATCCCGGGCATAACCGACCGGATAAAAGCCAAAGAGATTGCCATCTTCAGCCGCCAGTTTGCGACCATGATCAATTCCGGTCTGTCGCTCCTGAGATCTCTCTATGTTCTCGAAGAACAGACCGTTTCCAAGCCCCTCAAGAAGACGATTGGCGAGGTACGAGCCAGCGTGGAGCGAGGTGCAAGCCTCAGCGTTGCACTCGAGCAGCATCCCAAAGTCTTCAACACGCTATTTGTCGCGATGGTGCAAGCCGGTGAAGCAGCAGGTGTACTGGACGAGACCCTCGAACGTATCGCAGATACGCTCGAATCCGCAGCGGCGCTGCGCAGCAAGATCAAGTCGGCCATGGCATACCCGATCGTGGTACTCAGCATGGTGGCGGGTGTTGTAACCCTGATGCTTCTCTTCGTCGTCCCCCAGTTCGTTGATATGTACGCGGATGTTGGAGGCGAACTTCCAATCGCGACGAGAGCCCTGATCGGAGCCTCGGGCGTTCTCACCTCAAAGTGGTACATCATCTTCCCCGCGTTTGGTGCCTCGGTCTACGCGTTCAGGCGCTGGATCAACACCACGGGCGGACGTCGTATGTGGGATGCGTTCAAATTGCGAGCGCCCGTGTTCGGCACCATGAACCACAAAACCGCGATCAGCCGATTCGCCAGAACCCTCGGCGTGCTCGTCCGTTCCGGCGTTCCGATTCTGGAAGCCATGACCATCGTCGAGT
This sequence comes from Acidimicrobiia bacterium, assembly GCA_041567895.1. Classification (GTDB taxonomy): domain Bacteria; phylum Actinomycetota; class Acidimicrobiia; order Spongiisociales; family SHLN01; genus JABDOU01. The sequence continues at coordinate 55,041 of JBFGAX010000001.1, read as the reverse complement.
TGACAGCTGGAAACGTAGTGGTCGGAGACGCAGTCAACCGGGTCGCACAGGCCGTCAAGGGTGGAGATTCAATCTCCCAGCCGCTGGCCAAAGAGGGAAAAATCTTTCCGCCCATGGTCGTGCAGATGATGGCGGTCGGCGAAGAGACCGGCGCCCTCGACAACATGCTCGACAAGGTCTCCGACTTTTACGACCGTGAAGTCAACGACACCGTAGACGCTCTCACCAGCCTCCTCGAGCCGATCCTCATCGCGTTCATGGGTGCAACAGTCGGCGCCATCCTCGTGGCCCTCTACTTACCGATGTTCAACCTGGTCAATGTCATCGGGTAATGCGCGTTGATTGTCGGCGGCTAAACGCTTGTTGGTTTCTCGTTGATGTTGTCCGTGGGGGTTCGCCATCTACATTGACGCTGAGGGGCTCGAAGCCCTCTGCGCATGCCACCTCATTGACACTGCGCATGCCACCTCATTAATACTGCGCATGCCCCTCAAACCCCCTCTCGACCGAAAGCGAACGAACCTTCGCTCGGCCTGCACGTTGAATGTGAACTGTGACGAGCCCACGGTTGGCCCGGATTGTCTCCAAGCGATGACTGCGCCTTTTTGCAGCGCATTCAGGGTGCATACCCGGGGGACTAGTTCGTTTGGGAAATTGGTCGATCACCCTCAAGGAAGCTGGGAGGGGCGCCGATACAGCTGTTGTACATGGGGCGCGCATTGCGTCCCGGATTCATTGTCATAGGAGGCAATACAACATGTTGAATCGGATGCGCAATCGTCTGAACGAAGACGGTTTCACACTGATCGAGCTTATGGTCGTGGTGCTTATCATCGCCATCCTGGTCGCTATCGCGATCCCGACCTTCCTCGGTCAACGTGAGACGGCCCAGGACCGCGCTGCTCAGTCGAACCTGCGCAACGCCCTGGCCACGGAAAAAACCATCTACGCGAATGATCAGGCCTACACGGCCACAGCCGCGGATCTCAGCGCCATCGAGCCAAGCCTCGACTGGACAGTTGACGACGCCGCCGACAGTGGTGTGTTGCCGACGCTTTACGCTGCAACAGGTGCCGTGTGCCTGGTGTCCGAGTCCGCCAGCGGAACCTTCTTCTGGATCTATGAGCATCCACAGCAGGCAACCGTTTACGGCTCCGGTGCCGCAACTCCGGCGGATGAAGCAGCTTGCTCTGCTGGCGCCGGCTGGTAGCAGCTGACTAGTTGGTAAAGCCTCTCACGAGGCTTCATCTAGAGCGGGACCCGACTGGGTCCCGCTCTTTTTGATGTGGGCTGCGGGGAATCTTTCAAGGCCGGTTTGTGAGGCGTCGATACTGTCTCATGTTCAGGAGAGACAGTGAGGCCGGTTTCAGCTTGATAGAGCTGATGGTGGTTGTTTTGATCGTAGCGATCCTGGTTTCTATCGCAGTTCCGACATTCCTCGGTCAGCGGACCACTGCCCAGGATCGAGCTGCTCAGACTGCGCTACGCCATGGCCTGGTCGCCGAAAAGAGCGTGATGGCAGCCACGATCGCGTATACCGACGATGTGACCGTGCTACAGGAAGTCGAACCGAGCCTGGCCTTTGTGGCATCGCTGACACCGGGAGTCGGACAGGTCGGAGTCGCCGTCAACGGAAGCGACACGGTTTGCGTGGTTGTGCAAAGCCAATCGGGAACCTGGTTCGGGATCTGGGATGCGGTCCAGGACGCTACCGCGTTCGGTAAGGCGTCTACCGCCTCCGGGCTTTTCGGTGGTTCCTGTCCCTCGCTGGTTCCACCTTCTCCGGTGTGGGCCGCCTCCGGCTGGTAGCAATAGAGCATGCATGAGCTGCTGATCGCGTTTTCAGGTCTGGTTGGGCTCGTTATCGGATCGTTCTTGAATGTGGTTGCCTATCGGGTGCCGTTGGGCAAATCGGTAGTTACCCCGGGTTCGGCTTGTCCGGTTTGTGATGCCCCGATTCGTTCGTCGGACAATATCCCGGTTATCGGCTGGCTGCGTCTCGGCGGCAAATGCCGTGATTGCGGGAATCCGGTTTCCGGACGGTACGCCGTGGTGGAAGTGGCGACGGCCGTCAGCTTTGGTCTCGTTGCCTGGTGGGTCGGCCCCAATGCCTTGTTGGCCGGGTATCTGTTCTTTGCGGGCACCACGATTGCCTTGATACTCACTGATCTCGATCACAAGCGTCTGCCCGATCGCATCGTGTTCACCGGCACCGGGTTGACGATTGCACTGTTCATCGGTGGCAGCGTTCTCGAGGGACAGACCGACCAACTGCCTGGTGCGTTCGCAGGCGGCTTCGCCTACCTCGTACTTTTCTTCGTTCTGTTCATGATCACCCCGGGGGGATTCGGCTTCGGCGATGTCAAACTGGCCTTTTTGCTCGGATTTGTGATGGCCTATTCGGGATGGTCGGAGCTGGTCGTTGGTGTCTTTCTCGCATTCTTGATCGGGGGATTGGCCGGAGTTGCGATCATGGTGTTCACGAAACGTGGACGGAAAGCCAAAATGCCATTCGGTCCGGCCATGATGGCGGCAGCTTGGCTGGGTGCTCTCTGGGGAGACTCCATCGCATCGTGGTATCTCGGGCTATGAACCTTGCCCACATGCGACTACGACCGGGTTCCCCGATAACGGCGTAACCGCGCCGTTTAGGGAAGTTTTCGCGGTCCCGCCCAAAGACCGCGGGCCATACCCCTCATCGCTATGCTTTCGCCGAGTAAATGACACGTGCGTAATTACAACACGTTCGTGGATGTACGACCGAAGATCGAGCGGCAGCAGAACCCGAACAAGCACGAACAAGCACGAACAAGCACTCGAGCAAGACAGACCAAAGCAGTAACCGGAACGCCCGCGCTGGGCATCCGGATACATCACGAGATGAAGAGGCGGAGAGTAGATGGCAGTCAACGTTGGCCTGGATATAGGTTCCAGCAGCGTTCGCGCTGTGGCCATTGACGCCGGAAAGTCACAGCCCGTCCTTCGCAAGGTCGGTGAGGTGCTGTTGCCAGAAGGTGCAGTTGCCGCAGGCGAGATCATCGACGGGGCTGCGATCGTCGACGCCATCAAGGAGCTCTGGCGCAAGCATCGATTGCCCAAGAAGAGGGTGGTTATCGGCATCGCCAATCAGCGAGTCGTGGTTCGTCAGGTCGATGTTCCTCTGATGGGTGAAGCGGAGTTGAGAGATGCCCTCCCGTTTCAAGTTCAGGAGTACATGCCAATGTCAGTCGAGGAGGCAATCCTCGACCACGTTGGCATCGACGAGTTCACAACGCCAGAGGGCGAACCGATGCAGGCCATCCTCGCCGTTGCCGCTCATCGATCGATGGTTCAGGATTTCCTCGATGTCACCACCTCTGCAGGACTCAATGTCATCGCTGTCGATCTCCAAGCTTTTGCCCTCGTCCGGTCCCTGGTTCCTCAGCCGGTAAGCGGTATTGCCGTGTTGGTCGATATCGGGGCCGACATCACGCAGGTCGTGCTCGTCAGTGGATTGACCCCACGTTTTGTTCGCATCATTCAAACCGGTGGTTCGGCGTTCACAGAGACGCTCGTTGAGGGTTTGAATCTCGAATTCCAAGCCGCCGAGCAGCTCAAACGTCGGATCGGGATTTCGGTGGATGACGACGCGGCCGCAGCATCCGGGGACGAGACCGAAGACGAAGTGGCCCAGTCACTCTTGACCGCAGAGGCCGGCAGGTTCATTGAAGAGATTCGCGGATCCGTCAACTTCTTCCTGAGCCAGGGCGATGGTGGTTCGGTGAGCAAGGTGATTGTGGCCGGTAACGGCGCCCGCCTGCCTCACCTGGCCAATCGACTCGGGCGTGCGCTCGATGCACCGGTAGAACCCGCTCGCGTTCTCAGTCACCTCAGCACCGGCAAACTGTCCGATGAAGTCGTATCCCCTCTGCAGCCTGTGCTCCCGGTCCCGGTCGGCCTGGCCCTGTGGAGCCCCGAATGAGAGATATAAACCTCCTTCCTGGCGAGATCTTCGAAGAGGAGGCGTCTCGTCGCAACCGCGTCGTTTTGCTGGCGGGTCTGGTGCTGCTGGTCGTCTTGCTTGCATTTCTGACACTCGGGCGCCTCTCAACCATCCGGGACCTCGAAGACGATCTCGTTGCCCAGCAACAAGCAAATGCAGCGAGACAGGCCGAAATCGATTCTCTCGGCCAATTCGAAATTCCTCTCCAGAATTTCGAGGCCAGAACCGAGCTCGTGGCTGCAGCTCTTGCTGGAGATGTCTCGTGGGCTCGCCTGCTCAATGATCTCGGCCGATTCATTCCGGACCGCGTGTGGCTCAACACGCTGACGGGAAATGAAGAGCAGATATCGGTCTCGGGTACGGCGTTCGAATACGAGGACGTAGCCAACTGGCTGCGCTCGGTCGACAACACCAATTACGCCGGACTCGGTTCTACCTGGGTGACTTCGGTCACCGCTGCTGACGTCAGTGGGGTTGAGGTCGTCAGCTATCAGTCGACGGCACAACTCACTGAAGGAGCGGCCAGCACCAGAATCGCATCCAGAATTCCGGAGATCTCATGAACCGACGGAATGTGTTGATAGCGGTGCTTGTGGGATTGGTCATTTTGGCTCTTTGGTTTTTCTTGTTTTGGCGGGGATCGACTGCCACTATTGATGATGTCGAGGCTGATCTACAGACGGCAGTGCAAGAGCAAGAGACCCTCGAGGCTCGCATCACGAGATTGTTGGAGCTGCAGCGACAGCAGGGTCAGTTCGACGCCGCCGTGGCTGAGATTTCTGTCTCGATCCCGGAGGATCCAAGTGAGGCCGCATTGCTCGAGTCCATCCGGGCTCTGGCGAGGGACTCGGGGCTCACTATTACCCAGCTTTCGGCCATACCGCCTGCCAGTTCGACGCTGAGTGAGGACCTCTACGAAATCGCGCTCAATCTCGGGATCGAGGGCGAGTACTTCAGGACGCTGCAATTCCTGTTCGATTTGGAGGATCTCGACAGGCTGATCCGTGTCGATCAGCTTTCGATCTCGGCCAATCTCGATGAAGAGACGTCGACAAACATTCTCCAGACCAATTTGACGGCAAGGGCCTTCTCAACCAATCCACTGCCGGGAACCCTGGAACTAGAGGAGGCGGTGAACTGATGGTCAAGCGAAGCTCGACACTCATCACGACGATTTTGCTGCTGGCTGCGCTGGTGTCGATCAGCTGGCTGCTGGTGGCGCCTGGCGTCTTCGGCGCCTCGCGCACGACGCTCGATGCTCCGCAGAACGTCGTGCTGCCGTCAGCCACCGACGCCGGCGTGGTTGCGGGCGTCGGCTCCACGGACAGTTTGTTGCGCGGCTCACGTGTGGTGGAGGCTTTCCAGGCTGCCCAACCCCGCGATCCGTTTCGACCCCTCATTGTCGGTGCCCCCGACGTCACCGGATCCGATGATCCACTCGCCGGAAGTAATGTGACAGTCGTGGCTATAACCACCGATGCCGCTGGGAATCGAAGGGCAATCGTTCGGGTCGATGGCACCGAGTACACCGTTGGCGTCGGCGAAACATTTGCCGGTCGGTACAAGATTGTCGCCCTGGACGACGACAAGGTCACGTTCCTCTTTGGTGACTCGACGTTCGTTTTGGGTGAGGGACAACAGATTCTGAAGTAGCGGCGGTTGGCCGAGAGCTCATTGCGGCGACAGCTACCATCTCGACGAATATGATGCGCTTGTTGACCGCTGGAGAATCGCACGGGCCCGGCCTGACCACCATCGTTGAAGGTCTTCCGTCTGGTCTGCCCGTGAGTCGCGAAGGGCTTGCCGCCGAGTTGGCCCGGCGGCGCCTCGGCTATGGGCGAGGTCGGCGTATGCAGTTGGAACAGGACGAGATCGAGTTCCTGGGCGGTCTTCGTTTTGGGATGACGCTCGGATCCCCGGTTTCGGTACTGGTACGAAATACCGAATTCGCGACCAAGTGGACGGAAGAGATGAATCCCGAATCCGGGACCAGCGCCCGTCCCGCTACAGCTCCCCGCCCGGGACATGCCGATCTGGCGGGAATGCAAAAATATGACACGCACGATGCTCGCGACATTCTCGAACGAGCCTCCGCCAGGGAAACTGCTGCCAGGGCCGTCGCCGGCTATCTGGCCAAGCAACTATTGCATCAGGTAGGCGTAGAGGTGTTTTCGCACGTGGTTGCTATCGGTGAAGCGGAAGCGACCGGTCCCATGCCGACACCCGATGATCTCTCCACCATCGACGCCTCTCCCGTTCGGTCTGCTGACCCGGCCTCGGAATCAGCCATGGTCGCAGCCATCGAAGCGGCCAAAGCCGATCGTGATACCCTCGGTGGCGTCGTCGAAGTGTTGGCATATGGGGTGCCAGTTGGGGTTGGAAGTCACGTCCACTACGACCGGAAACTGGACGCTCTGCTGGCGATGGGGCTGATGTCCATTCAGGCGATCAAGGGAGTCGAGGTAGGGGACGGTTTCGAATCGGCGAGGAGAAGGGGATCGGTCGCCCATGATGAGATCGCGTACGCCGAAGGAGAGTTTGTCCGGGGTACGGATAGGGCGGGAGGCATCGAGGGAGGCATGACAAACGGCCAGGTGGTGCGGGTGCGGGCTGCAATGAAGCCGATCTCCACGTTGATGAAGGCACTCAAAACCGTCGATGTCGAGACGAAGGATGAGAAATCGGCCATTCGGGAACGCTCGGATGTCTGCGCAGTGCCTGCGGCCGGAGTAGTCGCAGAATCAATGGTGGCGATCGTGCTTGCCCAGGAGATGCAACGCAAGTTTGGGGGAGACACGATTTCGGATTTCGTCGGGGCAGTCGAGGCATATCGCAAGCGCATCGCTACCTTCTGATCCCATGTCACACCGGATACACATTTCCGACTGCGAGATCGTTATCGGGAAAGGGACGATCGAGACGGACCCGATCGTCAACGACCGGGATCGGCATCGTGTTGCGGTTCTTCACCAACCGGGAAAGCCAGAGGAGGTGGCCCAAGCACTTCTCGATCGGCTACCTCGGGCTGACCTTTTTGAACTACCGGATGGAGAGGCGGCAAAGAGTCTCGAGACGGCCGGCGCGGTGTTTCGCTGGCTGAACAGCATCGGGATGAGCCGCGCCGACACCGTGGTGGGCGTCGGCGGCGGGGCCGCAACCGATCTGGCCGGGTTCGTGGCCGGTACGTATCTGCGTGGCATTGAGGCGGTCTATGTTCCGACCACATTGCTCGGAGCAGTGGACGCGGCGATCGGAGGCAAAACCGGAGTCAACGTCGACGGCAAGAACCTCGTTGGGGTCTTTTCGCACCCGTCGCGGGTTGTGATTGATACCCTGCTGCTGGCCGAGCTCCCTTCAGCGATTGCCCGGCAGGGACACGCAGAAGTCATCAAGGCCGGATGCATCGGCAGCGACCGCATTCTTGATCTTTACGAAATCGAGGGCCCACTGGTCGATCTCGATGAAGTGGTGTTGGAAGCCGTGCGTGTCAAGGCCGATATTGTGAGCGACGATTGGAAAGAGTCGGGCCGCCGCGCAATCCTCAACTACGGACATACGGTTGGACACGCAGTGGAGATCGCGGGCAGCCTGCCACACGGCGACGCAGTGTCTATCGGCATGACGGTAGCGGCCGACATTTCGCGTGAGCTTCTCGGCTTTGATGGCAGCGCGCGTCAGAAAACCTTGCTTGCTGCCCAAAATCTTCCCACCCGGATTCCAGACCTTGCTCTAGATGATCTCGAGGAACTGGTTGTTCTCGATAAGAAACGGGACGCCGGGGGACTGCGAATGGTGCTCTTGAGAGCATTCGGCGACCCCGTTGTCATGCATGTCGACCCGGCGTTGATCACGGCTGCGATGGTTGCGGCCGGGGCAGCCGTCCAATAGGCTCAATCGCATTGTGACGACGCACGACGACTCTCCACGCAACAAGTCGGTTCTTCGACTTACGCGCCCGGCGCGCTAACGCTGCCGGAACCCGCTCACACGTCACGTCGCAATTCCCGGGAGTTCACCGATGAACCGCATGCCTGTCCACAAATACAGACCCTTCCCCTCCGTCGAGCTGGGTAATCGAACCTGGCCCGATACCCGCATCACCACGTCACCAATCTGGTGCAGTGTTGATCTACGAGACGGCAATCAGGCGCTCATCGATCCGATGGACTCGGAGCGGAAGCTCATGATGTTCCAGACACTCGTCGCGTTGGGCTTCAAGGAGATCGAAGTTGGATTTCCTGCCGCTTCGGCGACGGATTTTGATTTCGTGCGCCTCATCATCGAAGAGGATCTCATCCCGGACGATGTAACGATCCAGGTGTTGACGCAGGCGCGGCGCGATCTCATCGAACGGTCATACGAAAGCCTCGTCGGAGCCCGTGAGGGGATCATGCATCTCTACAACTCGACGTCGACAACGCAGCGACGGGTCGTCTTCGGGTTGGACGAGGCCGGAATCGTCGATATCGCGGTGAAGGGCGCTGAACACTGCAAGGAGTTCGAAGCCGCGATGGGCGACACCCGCATTCGATACGAATACTCGCCGGAGAGTTTCACGGGTACCGAACTGCCGTTCGCAAAAGAGGTGTGTGAGGCGGTCATGGATGTCTTCGAGCCGACACCGTCGGACAAGGTGATCATCAACCTTCCGGCGACAGTTGAGATGTCGACGGCCAACCTCTTTGGCGACATGATCGAATGGATGCACACGAATCTCGATCGGCGTGAGGCGATTGTCCTGAGTGTGCACCCGCACAACGATCGGGGGACGGCGGTCGCCGCAGCCGAGTTCGGAGTGATGGCAGGCGCCGACCGGGTTGAAGGCACGCTGTTCGGAAACGGCGAACGAACCGGAAACGTCGATGTCGTGACCCTTGCTCTCAATCTCTTCACCCAGGGGGTCGATCCCGGCCTGGACCTCAGCGACATCAATGAGATACGCAGGGTGGCCGAACACTGCAATCAATTGCCGGTCCATCCTCGTCATCCGTACGTGGGTGATCTGGTCTATACCGCATTCTCGGGATCGCATCAGGATGCGATAAAGAAGGGATTCGAGGCCCAGGAGAAGGAGGATGCGGCTGTCGGAGGTGAGGCGCTGTGGGACGTGCCGTACCTGCCACTTGACCCGGCAGATCTCGGTCGATCGTACGAGGACGTGATTCGCGTCAACAGCCAGTCTGGCAAGGGCGGTGTGGCGTACGTGTTGAAGACAGAGCAGAAGATGGAGCTGCCAAGGCGGCTGCAGATTGATTTCATGCGTGTCATCCAATCGATCACGGATGAAACCGGAAGAGAGATCCAACCGAACGAGATATGGACCGAATTCCGTAGCACGTATGTCAACCCTCCCGACGCCAAATACCGCTTGATCCGGCACACCAGCTCGCACAATGCTCGCGGAAACGACCGGACAACGGTGGAAGCCCTCATAGAGGAATCCGGAGAACAGTGGACGATTGTCGGCGAAGGCAACGGTGCCGTGGACGCATTCGTTGCCGCCGTTGAGGATCGCTTGGGTATATCGCTGCGGGTGATGGACTATCACGAACATGCGATGGGCACGGGCAGAGATGCCGAGGCGGTCACGTACCTGGAGATGCGGGTTGACGATGAAGAGGTCTGGGGTGTCGGTTTGCATTCCGACATCACAACTGCGTCGCTACGAGCTGTGATGAACGCCGTCAATCGTCATATCTAGAACGCTTTACACTCCGGCTCGCAAACCGGTTCTCAAAGGAAACTATGGCATCCACCAATGATGTTCGGCCAGGGCAGTCTCTGGACCTCCCGGAGGGTCTGTTCCAGATCGTCGACTATCAGCACGTAAAGCCCGGAAAAGGGAAAGCTTTTGTGCGAATGAAACTCAAGAACCTCAATTCGGGCGCCGTTGTCGACAAGACGTTTCGCGCGGGAGAGGATGTCAAACAAGCGGTCATCGATCGGCGTGATCACCAGTTTTTGTACCGGTCGGGTGCCGACTTCCATTTCATGGATCTCGAGACGTACGCTCAGTTCGCATTGAGTGCCGAACAGGTCGGCGACGCTGTGCCGTACCTCGATGACGGTGCCACGGTGCAGTTGCCGGTTTACGACGGAATACCACTGTCTGTCGATCTTCCAGCTTCGGTGGAGTTAGAGGTGACGCACACAGAGCCCGGCGTCAAAGGAGATCGAGTCTCGGGGGCCACGAAGCCCGTCACGTTGTCAACCGGATTGGTCGTGCAGGCTCCGCTGTTCGTCAACATTGGCGACACCATCAAGGTCGATACCCGGACCGGGGAGTACATGACCCGCATCTCATGACCGAACCACGCGAGAAGGCGCTGTTGGCGTTGTACGAGCGGCACACGAGGAATTCGGCCGACATCCCGGACGGACGGGTAGGCGAGCTGGTTCAAGGCGTGCTTGATCGACAGCAAGACATCGACAGTCTCATCGAGAGCGCTGCGAACAACTGGTCGATACAACGCATGGCCTCGGTCGACGCATCGATACTTCGTTTGGCCGTGTTCGAATTGGTATCACGGCCTGACATACCAACCGGCGTCATCATCAACGAGGCCGTGGAGCTCGCAAAACGGTACTCGACCGAACAATCGGGGTCGTTCGTCAACGGCGTGCTCGCGGCAGTCGCTCGTTCTACCCGTCCTTAGGGGTCGCAGCTTTCAAATCTTTCGCGACCAGGGGCGGGGGTACCAGATTGCAGGCGATCGTTCGCTAATCTCGCCTGAACCTTTAAGACCGGTCCTGTGAGGCCGGAAAGGAAACTGTGATCGAACCCGGCCTCGAAACGGCTCATCAGACGGCCCAGAAAGGGGCTCAGAAACCGGCTCATACCGGCCCGAGTCCGCTTTTGCTCACCGATGATGACATCCAACGCGCCTTGCGGAGGATCTCACACGAGATTCGGGAACAACATCGCCATCTCGATCAAGTGGTGATTTTGGGAATCCCAACACGAGGGGTGCCTCTGGCGCATCGCATCGCTTTCGCGATACGTGAATCCGGCGACACGGAGGTACCGGTGGGATCGGTGGATGTGGGTATGTACCGAGACGATCTCGATCATCGTCCGACGACCCGGCTTGGTCCCACAGAGGTGCCGGTAGGCCTGGATGGCCGGACCGTGATCCTCGTTGACGATGTGCTGTTCACCGGCCGAACGATCAGGGCTGCTCTCGATGCGCTTGCCGACCTGGGCCGACCCTCCCATGTCCAATTGGCGGTTCTGGTTGATCGAGGTCATCGGCAGCTGCCAATTCGAGCGGATTACGTTGGCAAGAACCTTCCAACGGCGATAGATGAGCGGGTGACAGTCCAGCTCGAGGAAATCGACGGAACCGAGGGCGTGTGGTTGGAGCGGTTGGCATGAGGCACTTGCTCTCGACGGAGCATCTGACGGCAACCGAGTTGACGTGGATCCTGAACATGGCGGACGAGATGGCCGAGGTGCTCGAGCGGCCGATTCCGAAAGTACCGACGCTGCGTGGCAAGACCGTTGGATTGTTGTTCTTTGAGAACTCCACCCGCACGCGACTGAGCTTCGAAAGAGCTGCCAAGGCGCTTTCTGCGGACACGATGACCTTCGGATCGCAAGGGTCCTCAATGACCAAGGGTGAGAGCTTGCGCGATACGGCACTCACGCTGGAGGCTCTTGGAGCCGATCTGATGGTTGTCAGGCATCATGCCGTTGGTGCTGCGCATCGCATCAGCGAATGGGTCGATGTCCCGGTCATCAATGCCGGAGACGGTACCAACCAGCATCCGACACAAGCGCTTCTCGATGCCTTGACCTTGCGCAAACGTTTCGGCAAATTGGACGGGTTGGCGGTTGCGATTGTGGGAGACATCAGACACAGCAGGGTTGCGCGTTCCAACGTGTTCGCAATGACGGCTCTTGGTGCCGAGGTGACACTCGTGGCACCGCCGACCCTGCTCCCGCCTACCCTCGACGATTGGCCTGTCAGGGTGGCGCACCACATCGACGACATCATCGAGTCGACGGATGTCCTGTATCTCCTGCGGATCCAGGCAGAGCGCGGTGGCGATCAGGTTGTTCCATCGCTCCCCGAGTATGTGAGCCGTTTTGGGCTCACGGATGCGCGATATGCCCGCATGTCTGGAGACTCGGTCGTGTTGCATCCCGGGCCCATGAATCGAGGAGTCGAGATCGCCCACGGTGTTGCCGAGGCAGATCGATCACTCGTCCTCAGCCAGGTGCGAAATGGCGTAGCGGTTCGGATGGCCGTGATGATGACGCTCGCCGGTGCCGACCATGACTGATCTTTTGCTCCGGGGAGGCCAGGTGTTGTCACAAAATGGCCTGGAAACCGTCGACATCTCGATCGAAGGTGGCAGAGTGGTGTCGGTCGGTGCGAACCTCGCGAACGACGCCGTGCACCCCGAGATCGATGTCACAGGGTGTTGGATCGGTCCCGGATTCGTCGATATCCACACGCATCTTCGAGAACCGGGTCACGAGTACAAAGAAGACATCCAGACCGGCTCGCAAGCCGCTGCGCGGGGTGGGTATACAGCGGTGGTAGCGATGCCGAACACGATGCCTGCGATCGATTCGGGCCACATCGCCCGGCTCGTCGCGGCCCGTGGACGCGAGGTCGGGTTGGTCGAGGTCCAGCCGGCGGGAGCAGTGACACTGGGACGACAGGGTCATGAACTGAGCCACCTCGATGACCTGTGGGAAGCAGGTTGCCGTCTGTTCACCGACGATGGTGATCCCGTCGCCGACAGCGGCATCATGCGCCGGGCGCTCGAGTACATCGGCGACCTCGGCGGAGTCGTATCCCAACACTGTGAAGACAAAGGCCTGTCGAGGGGCGGACACATGCACGAAGGATCTGTTTCATCCCTGTTGGGAATCCGAGGAATTCCTCCATCCTCCGAGGACATTGTCGTCGCCCGCGATATTGCACTTTCCGAGATGACCGATCGTCCCGTTCACTTCCAACATCTTTCCTCAGCAAGGTCTGTCGAACTGATCGCAGACGCCCGGTTGCGCGGGGTCCAGGTCACGGCTGAAGTTACGCCCCACCATCTGATGTTCACCGAAAAAGAAATCGAGGCCGGTACCGATCCGGTTTTCAAGATGCATCCTCCGCTCCGCACCGAAGCTGATCGCCAGGCGCTCATCGAAGGGCTGCGAAGGGGCGTCATCGACGTTGTCGCCACCGATCACGCACCGCATGTTGCTGCTGACAAAGAGGTCCCTTTCGAAGAAGCTGCCAACGGTGTGATCGGCTTGGAGACAGCCGCTGCAGTGGTGAATACAGTTCTACAGCCCGAAGCTCTGCAACTCTTCTCGTGGATGTCGACAGGTCCGGCGAGTATCGCACGGATGCCCAATCAAGGCCGGGGTCCGACGGAAGGTGAACTTGCAAACCTCGTCGTCTTCGACCCCACTGCCAGATGGACCCCGGGTGACTATGCCTCAAAATCCGCAAACGCTCCCTACACCGGGTTGACGCTCACCGGAAAAGTGATGCTCACAGTCTCGATGGGTCGAACCACATCTTCGGAAGGCCGGCTGCTATGAATCATGATCGATCTGCTACTGCCATGCGGGCCTCTCAGCGTGTCGCGAGGGTGCAACCAGGCATCGGTGCCATCACGGTGGGGGAGGCTCGATGAAGCCTGCGGTGCTTGTCACAGCCGACGGGCTCGAGTTCGTCGGCGAATCGGTTGGAGTCGAGGGTGTGGCAACTGGCGAAGCCGTGTTCAACACATCCATGACCGGGTATCAGGAGATTCTGAGCGATCCGTCGTACGCAGGCCAGGTTGTCGTCATGACCGCCTCCCACATCGGAAACTACGGTGTCACCGATGCCGACCAGCAGGCCGAAGCGCCTCATGCGTCTGCGTTTGTGATGCGATCGATGGCTCGGCTCCACTCGAATTGGAGAGCCGAAGGTGGCCTTGGCGACTATCTCAATCGACACGTCATTGTGGGGATTGGCGGTATCGATACCCGTCGTCTCACCCGGCATCTGCGTGACCGGGGAGCCATGCCGGTCGCCGTTGGAGTCGATTGCGACAGGGCTGAGCTAGTCGAGATTGCTGCCAACGCCCCCCGGATGGAAGGGTGCGACCTCGCCACAGGCGTCAGCACACTGGAGCCCTATGTGGTCTCACCTACCGAGCCTCCTGTCGGAAGGGTGGTTGCGATCGACCTCGGCATCAAGCGTGACATCATCTCCCAACTCGTCCGGCGCGGAAACGAAGTCCACGTGGTCCCTGCAGCTACTACGGCCGGCGAGATTCTCGCACTCCACCCAACCGGAGTATTCGTCAGTAACGGTCCCGGAGACCCCGAACCGCTGAACGCTCCGGTTGAGGCGGTACGGGGTCTCCTCGGGCAGGTGCCCGTTTTCGGAATATGCCTCGGCTTGCAAGTTCTGGGTTTGGCATTGGGCGCACGCACGTACAAGCTTGGATTCGGACATCACGGCGGAAACCATCCGGTGCGGAACCTGGAAACCGGGAGGGTTGCAATCACGGCTCAGAATCACGGATTCGCCGTCGATTTGTGGTCGCTCACCGACGACTCTGCGCCGGCCAGATCCGGAGTGCCGACACCTGATCTGGTTCCTGCCCGGGTCTCATCCGAGTTCGGGGTTGTTGCGTCCACTCATCAGAATCTCAACGACGGAACCATCGAAGGATTCGCCTGTCTCGATGTTCCTGCATTCGGAGTTCAGTACCACCCCGAAGCCGCACCAGGACCACATGACGCGGCCGGTCTCTTCGACCAGTTTGTATCGGCCATGGAGCTGCGCTGATGCCAAAGCGCACCGATATCTCGTCGATCCTGGTGATCGGGTCGGGGCCCATCATCATCGGCCAGGCCTGCGAGTTCGACTATTCCGGTTCTCAGGCAACCAAAGCACTTCGGGCTGAGGGGTATCGGGTCGTCCTCGTCAATTCGAACCCGGCGACCATCATGACGGATCCCGAGTTCGCTGACGCAACCTACATCGAACCAATCACTCCGGAGGTGATTGCAAAGATCATCGAGAAGGAGCGACCCGATGCCGTGCTTCCCACGCTGGGAGGCCAGACAGCACTCAATGCGACGACCGCGCTGGGCTCGATGGTAGTGCTCGAGAAATACGGCGTCGAGGTAATCGGTGCCCCGCTGGCGGCAATCGACATGGCCGAGGATCGTGGAAAGTTCAAGAGCGCCATGGAGCAAGCGGGTATCGCCACCGCGCGGGCCGAGTATGCGCGGTCGATCAGCGAGGCCATTGAGGCTGCAGAACGCATCGGGTTCCCGGTGATGGTCAGACCGTCGTTCATCCTCGGAGGGGGAGGGACAGGTCTGGCACATGACCTGGACGAATTCAAGTCCGTCGTCGGCCATGGATTGGCGACGTCGCCGATTTCCGAAGTTCTCATCGAAGAATCTCTGTACGGGTGGAAGGAGTTCGAGCTCGAAGTGATGCGCGATTCGGCGAACAATGCCGTGATTGTTTGTTCAATCGAGAATCTGGATCCCATGGGAGTCCACACCGGAGATTCGGTGACGGTCGCACCGATTCAGACGCTGTCTGATCGTGAATACCAACTGATGCGCGATGAGGCGATCTTGTGCCTGTCCGTGATCGGGGTGCAGACCGGCGGCTCAAATGTCCAGTTTGCCGTCGATCCGGCCACCGGTCGGAGAGTGATCATCGAAATGAACCCGCGGGTGTCACGTTCGTCAGCTCTTGCCTCGAAAGCCACCGGTTTCCCGATTGCAAAGATCGCGGCGCTCCTGGCTGTCGGATACACCCTCGACGAGATCCCGAACGACATCACGCTGGCAACTCCCGCATCATTCGAGCCGGCACTCGACTACGTCGTCGTCAAGATTCCGCGGTTCGACTTCGCGAAGTTTCCGTCGGCCGACGGAGTGTTGACCACCTCGATGCAAAGTGTTGGAGAGGTGATGGCGATCGGTCGCACCTTTCCGGAAGCCCTCCAGAAAGCGCTCCGCAGCCTCGAAACCGGACATTCGGGACTGGTGGCGACCGCACTCGAATCGCGCTGGGGAACAATGACGAGGGCCGAGCTCATGGACGCCGTCGAAATCCCGACGCCCGAACGGCTCTTTCAAATCGCAGAGGTTCTCCGACGGGGAGCAGCCGTCGCCGACGTGGCTTTGGCGACGGCCATTGATCCGTGGTTTGTTGACCAGATCGCGGCGATTGTGGAGATGCGCCGTGAACTCGAGATCTCGCAGCCGGGAGTTCAGGTGATTCGCAGTGCCAAGCAGTTCGGCTTCAGTGATGATCAGCTCGCCCGCATCTGGGCTTCGACCGCCAGGGAGATTCGAGAGCTGCGTCGGAAGGCCGGCATCAGGGTCACATACAAGACCGTGGATACGTGCGCAGCGGAATTTCAGGCGGCAACGCCCTATTTCTACAGCACCTACGAGGAGGAAAACGAGGCGCCCGATGCCGGCACCAACACCATCATCGTGCTCGGATCGGGTCCGAACCGTATCGGACAGGGCATCGAATTCGACTATTGCTGTGTCCACGCCTCGATGGCGCTTCGCGACGCAGGCTACGAAACGGTGATGATCAACTGCAATCCGGAGACGGTTTCAACCGATTACGACACGTCCGATCGCCTCTACTTCGAGCCCCTGCACATCGAGGACGTCCTTGCCGTCATCGACCAGGAGCAACCGATAGGCGTGGTGGTTCAACTGGGTGGACAGACGCCGCTCAATCTGGCAGCTGCTCTCGCCGAACACGATGTTCCCATCGCAGGCACCCAGCCGGATGCGATCGATGCTGCCGAGGATCGAAAGCGCTTCGACGCCCTCTGTCGAGAACTGGGCGTCCCGCAGCCACCAAACGGGATCGCATCGTCGGTTCTCGAAGCTGAAGAGATCGTGGACACCATCGGATTTCCGGTGATGGTGCGCCCCTCCTACGTGCTCGGCGGTCGTGCCATGCGGGTCATCTACTCAGTGGAAGAACTCACCACGTACGTCGAGAACCTGTCGGCATCAGGTGACGGCTCGGTCGACCTCAGCAAGGCGCCGCTCCTCATCGATCGGTTTCTCGAAGCTGCCGTAGAAGTCGACGTCGATGCCATCTTCGACGGCGCCGAACTCTACGTCGGCGGGATCATGGAGCACGTCGAGGAAGCGGGTGTCCACTCCGGCGACTCGGCGTGCGTCGTGCCACCACCAACGGTTTCGGACGAGGCTCAGAAGCTGATGCGGAGGTACACCCGAGATCTCGCTGCTGGCCTCGGTGTCAAAGGCCTCATCAACATCCAATTTGCTGTTCGGGGGGACGAAGTGGTTGTGCTCGAAGCCAACCCCCGCGGTTCACGAACGGTGCCCTTCATCTCGAAGGCGACAGGAGTACCACTCGCCAAGGTGGCCGCAAGAGTCATGATGGGGTCCTCGCTCGACGAGCTGCGGAGCGAGGGGTTGTTGCGTGATGCGCCTTCCGACATAGGGTTCGTGGCGGTCAAAGAGGCGGTGCTTCCGTGGAACCGGTTCCCGGGCGAAGACAGCGTCCTCGGTCCGGAGATGAGGGCTACCGGGGAGGTCATGGGGATTGCGAGCAACACGCCGACGGCCTATGCAAAGGCGTTCATGGCGACCGGCCAGGCGTTGCCGACGACGGGGACGGTTTTCATCTCGCTTTCCGATCGAGATAAGGCTGAAGGCGTCGAGGTGGCCCGGCGTTTTGCCAACATGGGTTTTCGGATTCTCGCGACGAACGGGACCGCCGGATACCTGGCACAACACCATGTGGCCTCGGTAGCGGTCGACAAGGTGGGAGACGGACCCTGGGACCCGGTTCGCCTCATTGCCGAGGACAAGGTGGATCTCGTCATAAACACGCCGCGAGGCCGCCGCGCCCGTGGTGATGGCCGATTGATACGGCAAGCCTCACAGCGAGCCGAGATTCCATCCGTGACCACCTTGTCAGGGGCCCGAGCTGCCGTCGAGAGTATCGAAGCCGGATCAGAAGGCGTGATTTCGGTCGCAAGCCTGCAGGAGTATCACTCGTGAATTTGGCCGTCAAACTCGGCGACAAGGACCTCCGAACCCCTCTGATAGCAGCGTCGGGAACCGTCGGATCGGTCGTCGAATTCGCCGAAGTTGCATCGCTCCGGCCTTATGGCGCAGCAGTGGCAAAGTCAGTCTCCCCGGTGGCATGGGACGGAAGAACGCCGCCACGGATGGCACCGGTGGGTGCGTCGATGTTGAACGGCATCGGCATCCAAAACCCGGGTGTCGAAGCCTGGCTGCAAGAGTTCGCCCCATCACTTGCTGACCTGGACGTTGACGTGTGGGCCTCGGCAGTCGGGCATACAGTTGCCGAGTTCGCCCAGGTCGCGGCTGCCATCGATGGCGTGGCCGCCGTGGGTGCCGTTGAGGTCAACCTCGCTTGCCCAAATCTGGATCATGAAATGTTCGCGCTGAGCCCTGACGCATCGGCCAAGGTCATCTCCGAGGTCAGGGCCGCAACCAGCAAACCGATCGGCGCCAAACTGTCACCCAACAGCGAAGACATCGTGCGGGTGGCAGCGGCCGTTCAGGACGCAGGAGCTGACTGGGTGGTTCTCACGAATACAGCCTGGGGATTCGGGGTCGACATCGACACTCGAAAGCCCCTGCTTTCCGGCGGTGTCGGCGGCTATTCAGGAGTCGGTCTGAAGCCGATTGCATTGCGTTGTGTCTGGGAAGTGCATCAATCGCTGCCCGGGTTTCCGATCGTGGGTTGTGGCGGTGTTCGTTCCGGTCGGGATGTTGTGGAGTACCTCATGGCAGGTGCGTCTGCGGTTCAGATCGGCTCGACGCATTTTGCCGAGCCACGCGCCGGTAAACGAATCATCAAGGAACTGAACCGTTGGTTGCGACACAACAACGAGTCGTCGCCCGCAGACCTGGTTGGAACTGCCACACCGTGGTAGCGAGTCGCATCCTGTTGGCGCTCGATCTACCCAGCGCGGACGAAGCCGTGACAACCGCCCAACGACTCAAGGATCATGTCGCCGGTTTCAAGATCGGCCTGGGGCTCTTGATGGGACCTGGACCTGCTACCACTGCGGCCCTGGCGCGTCTTGGCCTCCCCGTATTCGTCGACGCCAAACTTCACGACATTCCATCCCAGGTCGAGGCGGCGGCCAGGCGGGTCGGTCACTACGGCGCACGATGGTTGACGGTCCACGCATCCGGGGGTCGGACGATGATGGAGGCCGCCAACGAAGGTATGAGGTCGGGCGCGGGCGGTGGCGATGTCGGAATCCTGGCGGTCACGGTCCTCACCAGCCTCGAACCGGATGACGTAGAGAGGATCTCCCCAGGGACAACGCCCGGGAAGCTGGTTTCACGACTTTCTCGCGCGGCAGCCGCGGCAGGGGTCGAAGGTGTTGTTTGCGGAGTCCCGGAACTCGGAGTGGTCGCTGACGTTGCTCCCGAACTGGTCAAGGTGACGCCCGGCATTCGCCCCGCTGCAAGCGAACCTGCAGACCAGCGCCGCTCGGCGACACCATCCGAAGCCGTTGCACGCGGCGCCGATTATCTGGTGGTCGGGCGCCCTATCACTGCCTCCACAGACCCGCTCGAGGCCGCTGTACGTATCAACGAGGAGATCGCCGGAGTATCGCGTGGCTGATCGCGATGACGTGCTCGACCATGCTGCACGCTTCCGGGACGCACGCAGGCACGCCCGAGAGGCTCTCCGCACGAGATCGATGACCCTCGAGGAACTATTCGACCAGGCGGTAGACGATTCGACGCTGGGCGCATCGAAAGTGGCATCACTCATGTGGGTCATACCAGGCGTGGGAAAGGTCAAAACGTTTTCCTGCCTTCAGGATCTGGGGGTCGACGAGACCGTCCGAATCGCGGATCTCCGGCCTGAAGCCCGCAAGGCACTTCTCGAGTTGGCACGCGGGCGGTTGATCGTGGTCTCCGGGCCGAGTGGAGTAGGAAAGGGAACGGTGATTCGAGCTCTCGCCGAGCTGACGACGTTTCACCTCTCGGTCTCAGCTACGACGAGGCAGATGCGTCCCGGCGAAAAAGACGGCCGTGACTACTTCTTTCTCAGTGAAGAAGAATTCAAGGAATGGATCGAGGAAGATCGCCTGCTCGAGTGGGCGGAGTACGCAGGCAACCTCTACGGTACGCCGCGTGCGGCGGTCGAACAACACTTGCAAGCGGGTCGAGACGTCGTGCTCGAAATCGAAGTCCAGGGAGCCCGGCAGGTAAAGACCGCGATGCCCGAGGCGGTGCTCGTATTCATCCTTCCCCCGAGCGTCGAAGAGCTGGAACAGCGACTCAAAGGACGAGGTGACACAACCAATGTTGGCGAGCGCCTCGACACGGCGCGAAGGGAACTGGAGGAGGTGCCCTTTTTTGATTTCACCGTCGTCAACGACGACGTAGAACGTGCCGCAGAGGAGCTGCGCTCTATACTCCGGGTTCTCCCCAAGTTTCGGATGCAATAAATGATCAACCCGCCAATCGAAGACGTCCTCAAGGAGACGAAGTCTCGCTTCACGCTCGTTGTCCTGTCGAGCAGGAGAGCACGCCAGATCAATGCCTACTACAACCAGCTCGGCGAAGGTATCGGGACGTACGCACCGCCTCAGGTGCAGACGCTGTCCCGCAAGCCGCTGTCTATTGCACTCGAGGAAATCGCGGCAGGCAAGGTTGCGGTAGACATCGTCGAGCCGGAGTAACGTGCTCGCCGGTCGGCGAGTTCTTCTGGGTATCAGTGGAGGCGTTGCCGCCTATAAAGCCGCATATCTCGCCAGGAGATTCATAGAGGCCGGTGCCGAACTCGAAGTCATTCTCACGGATGCGGCTCAGCAGTTTGTCGGCCAGCAAACTCTGGCCGCGATCGCCGGGCGTCCCGTGCATACCAACCTGTTCGACGGGCTGACGCCGAGCCCTCACACCGATCTAGCCCGTTGGGCAGAAATCATCGTGGTTGCGCCGGCAACGGCCAACTTTCTGGCGAGAGCCGCGATTGGCGGGGGGAACGATCTGCTGTCGGCAACGTTGCTTGCTTCGAAAGCTCCCCGCCTGTTCGCCCCTGCTATGCATACCGAGATGTGGGAGCAACCTGCAACGCGTCGAAATACTGCCCAACTTCTTGCCGATGGCGTTCATCTCGTTGGCCCGGATGAAGGAGCGTTGACCAGCGGCGACCACGGCCACGGGAGGATGGTCGAACCCGACGAGATTCTTTCTGAGGTCATTCGAATTCTGGGACCGGGGGACATGGATGGCTTGACCGTTCTGGTGACGGCCGGTGGCACGCGGGAGCCGATAGATCCTGTTCGCTACATCGGCAACCGTTCAAGCGGAAAGATGGGCAACGCCATTGCTCTCGACGCGGCGAGAAGAGGAGCTCGCGTGTGGCTGATCACCTCGGTGAGTGCTCCTGTCCACGAGAACATATCTGTTATCACGGTCGAATCCGCCGAGGAGATGGCCGAGGCCACGTGGGCTTCGCTCGAGGGTCTTGACGTGGCCGTCATGGCCGCGGCAGTCGCCGACTTCAGGCCCGGCAAGAAATCAGAGGCGAAGATGGACCGTTCATCGGGGCCACCCACGCTGGCGATGGAACCGACTCCAGACGTGCTCGCCGGGGTGGCAGAACGATCGCCCGAGACGTACCTCGTCGGGTTCGCGGCGGAAGTGGGTTCGCTCGATCGAGCCATCGACAAAGCCAAGCGTAAAAAGGTCGATCTCCTCGTAGCCAACGACGTGTCCCGACCCGACTCAGGGTTCGGGACAGATACCAATCAGGTCATGCTCGTGACGCCGGACGGGCAACAGGACGTCTGGCCGACCCTCACCAAGGCCGAAGTTGCTCACCGGCTATGGGATACGGTGCTTGAGCGACGCTGACGAACAGCTGATAGCACAGGTGGTTCCAGCGATTCCCACATTCGCTGTCGATGACGGCTTCAGCTATTCGGTGCCTGCCGGACTCGACGTCTCGGTCGGCTCGGTCGTCAGGATTCCTGTGGGTAACCGGAGGAAGCGTGGGTATGTGATTTCCCTTCGTCGCGGAGAGACAACGGGATTGAAGCCGATAGCTGCAGTATCGAGCGACTATCCGGCATTCTCGGCCTCGGGGGTTGAGGTGCTGCGCTGGATCGCAACCCACTACGTTGCTCCGATGTCGGTGGTGCTTGCCAAAACCACGCCTCCGAATCTTCCAAAGAGAATCCGGTTGCCCGCGCTTGACGATCCGGCCCGAACGCCAGCATCGGTTCATCCGTCGTTCACGTCGGCCGCCGCCAATCGCAAGCGGACGCCGGCTACGGCAATACTCGTGCGTGACGAATTGCCCGCCGTTATTGCCGGTTTGCTGGGACCCGTGGTGGGGTCTGGCCGATCAGCAATGGTGATAGCGCCCACCGTGGTCGAAACCGATCGGCTGGCTCAGGCCCTCGAAGCATGGTTCGGGAACCGGATTGTGGTCACCCACAGCAGACTCGAATCGAGAATTCGAACGCGCGCGTGGGTGAGGATGGCTGCACAGGTGGGGAATGTGCTCGTCGGGACCCGGGAGGGGGTGCTTTGGCCGGTCGCTGATCTCGGTATCTCGATTGCGGTCGAGGAGGAACGTCCCGCCATGAAGGAGCCGCAGACTCCAACCATGCACGTGCGCGAGGTATTGCGGAAACGTGCGACGGTAGAGAAATTTGCGCTGGCATTCCTGGGCCCCACGGCCTCAACGGACCTGCTGAACGCAGGGGTGGGAGTCGTGATCACGTCAACGAGGCTCTGGCCGCTCGTTGAGGTGGTTGATCGTTCTGCGGAACCACCCGAAGGCCGGCTCCTCAGTCCGTCCGGTACCCGGGCGCTCAAACATGCCTACGAAAACGGAAAGAGGGTGTTCGTATTCGCTCATAGAAGGGGGTATGCGCCGGCATTCCGATGCGTGCAGTGTCGCACCGTCCGCACGTGTTCAGCCTGTGAGGCACGACTAGGCAGGGGGACGGCGTGTGAGCGATGCGGCCAAGAGTCAGGCGTGTGTGCAGCCTGCCACGGTGCCAGATTCGAGCCGCTTGGTGCCGGAGTCGACCGAATAGCCGAACACGTTGGCCGAGTATTGGATATCGACCTCTCAGAGTCCGGTGCAGAGAACCGGGTTTTCGTTGGAAGCGAAGCGGATCTCGCTGAGGCCAACGGTGTCGATGTGGCACTGATTGTTGACGCAGACGGGTTGATCGCGGCTCCGCATTACCGGGCTCGCGAGCGGTCCCTCCAAATAATGGTTCGGGTGGCGAGACTCGTCGAACGGGGGAGAGGAAACCGGCTGATCGTGCAGACCAGCCACCCGCTTGATCCGGTGATCGTCGCCCTGCGACGGGGGGATGCCTCGGAGTTCATGATGGAACAACTCTCCGAACGCGCTCGCTTGATGTTGCCGCCGGCAGGGGAGGTGCTTGTCGTTGAGACGTCGGAGCCCACCGATGAGCTTCCTGAGCTCGCTGATCAGCGCGACGTGGACCTGTTCGGACCGGCGCCGGCCGGCCACGGATACCGCTGGCTGGCGCAGGGGCGTGATTTGCGTGCTTTTCGAATTGGTTTGCGAGACGTGATACATACCTGGCGACAGAGGGGAATCACGGTTCGCGTCGATGCAGATCCGCGTGACCTGTGACCTATCCTCACCCGGCCATGGCGATATATCCCATCAGGACCTTCGGCGACCCCGTCCTTCGACAGACGGCTCAGCCTGTCACGGAATTTGACGCTCATCTCGAACATCTCGTCGAGGACATGCTTGAAACCATGTATGACGCTCCGGGAGTGGGATTGGCCGCTCCCCAGATCGGTATCTCGAAGCGAGTGTTCGTATACGACATTGGAGAGGGACCCGGCGCGATCATCAACCCGGACATCGTCGAAACGAGTGGAACCCATGAGTTCGACGAGGGTTGCCTATCGGTTCCGGGTCATTTCTGGCCTATACGTCGTCCCGAGTACGCTCACGTGGCCGGCTTCGACATTGATGGTCAAGCCATCGAATTGGAGGGCGACGAGCTCATGGGACGGATGCTGCAACACGAGGTCGATCATCTCAACGGCATCCTGTTACTGAAACGCCTCGAGCCTGACTTGAGAACCGAGTTCATGCGCGAATGGCGCAAGGCTCAGCTGTAGGAGTGAACCGATGACCCGGGTCGCCTTTTTCGGGACTCCTTCGGCTGCGGTACCGTCGCTGGCCGCTATTTCCGAGGTTGCCGAGATTGCTCTCGTGGTGACGCAACCGGACCGACCCAAGGGCCGTTCCAAGCAGCCGGTTGCACCACCGGTGAAGGTTGCGGCGAACCAATGGGGCATGGAGGTTGTGCAGCCTGGGCGTCCGGGCGAGCTCATCGACGCCATGCTCGAGGTGGATGTCGCTGTGGTCGTCGCCTACGGGCAGATCATCCCTGATGCTCTCCTGATCGCACCGCGCCGGGGCTTTGTCAACCTCCACTTTTCGCTGCTCCCGCGTTGGCGAGGAGCTGCTCCGGTAGCCAGGGCAATCCTCGCCGGTGATGAGCACACCGGGGTGAGTTTGATGCAGCTCGATTCGGGCTTGGATACCGGACCCGTCTTTGCCACATGGCGCACGGAGATCAATCGCTCGGAGACGACGGGAACCCTGACGGCCAGACTCTCTGGCGTTGGAGCGGCCTTGCTCGCCAGCCAGCTACAGAACTACGTGGACGGGTCGATCCAGCTCATGGATCAGGTCGACGAATACGCGACCATCGCGGCCAAGCTCAAGACACAGGAGGCCAGAATCGATCACCGGGTCGACCGGGAGATCGCCTTGTCTCACATCCGGGCCTTCAACCCGAGTCCCGGGGCCTGGATGGACGTCGACGGCGACCGGATCAAGGTGTGGAAGGCGACCCGGGCTCCCGTGAAGGTCCCGCCCGGGTCGCTCGATGTCAGTTCGGGAGCAGCGTTACTGGGCTTATCTGATGGCACCATCGAGCTCCTCGAAGTTCAACCGGGCGGGAAGCGTCGCATGCGGGGCGCCGACTGGGCGCGGGGCGTGACATGGGAATCGATTCCCCTCGATACAACTGATTGAGCGCGTCACATGGCAGTCCGAGGACGGACGCGGCGGCTGCGACCGGAGGTTCGAGCTCGATCACACAGAGCGCGACGTGGACGGGAACGTACACTGAGCGCCAAGCCACGAACGGAGTTCAGTGAAGCCTGCCAAGATATACGCGTCCGCTCTCGCCGCTGATTTCTCCAGGCTGGGCGAGGAGATCAAGCGGGTGGAGCCGTTCGTGGACGGAGTGCATCTTGACGTCATGGATGGCCATTTCGTGCCGAATCTCTCGTTTGGAGCCCCTGTCATCAAATCACTGCGTCCTCTCACCGATCTTCATTTCGACACGCAGCTGATGATGACCAATCCCCATGAGTATTTTGCAGATTTCGCCGATGCCGGCTGTGAGGCGGTTTCGGTCCACATCGAGGTGTATCCGGATCCGACTGAGGTGGCAGCTGCAGCAAGAGAACACGGATTGCGGTTCGGGCTCGCCCTCAACCCGCCGACGCCTGCTGACGCCATCGCACCGTTCATGGCGCTGTGCGACCATTTTCTCGTCATGACGGTCCACCCTGGCTTTGGAGGCCAGAGTTTTCTCGAATCGGTGCTGCCCAAGATCGAAAAAGTGCGAGAAAGGGTTGATTCGAACGACCTGGATGCCGATGTACAAGTCGACGGTGGGATTACCGCTACGACGGCTCCTTTGGCCCGGTCAGCCGGTGCTGAAGCCTTCGTGGTCGGCACTGCCCTTTTTCGGGTAGAAAACCCCGTCAATGCAGCGAAAGCGATACGAGAGGCATTGAGTTAGGTATGGGTCAGCGGATCTTTGTCGCCGATGATGATCCAGATATCGTCCATTTCGTCAGGGTCAACCTCGAGCTGGACGGCTATGAAGTGGATTCGGCTCACGATGGCAAGCAAGCTCTGGCTGCTATCACCGCAAATCCACCCGATCTCGTCATTCTCGACATCATGATGCCGGGAATGGATGGTCTTTCGGTGCTTCGGCGCATGCGGACGCACCCTGCAACGGCCAATATCTCGGTCATCATCCTGACGGCTAAAGCGCTGCCGCAGGATCGGGTCGAGGGTCTGCAGCTCGGGGCGGATGATTACGTGACCAAACCTTTTGAATTCGACGAGCTCGTTGCTCGCATTCAGACTGTATTGGCCAGAGCTCAGGCCAACCGCGATCTGTCGCCTCTCACCGGGCTACCCGGCAACTTCCGGATCTCTCAGGAATTGGAGCGTCGCATCGATTCCGGCAAGCCGTTCGCCCTCGTCCATGCCGATCTCGACAACTTCAAGGCGTTCAACGATCATTATGGATTCATGCGGGGCGACGGAGTCATCAAATTCTCCGCCCACGTTCTCCTGGAGGCTCAAGCCGCGCTCGAGGAGGCTGAGCCATTCATCGGACACATCGGTGGGGACGACTTCATCGCCCTGGTCGATCCCGAGCGGGTCGAAGACTTTTGCAAGACCGTTATCAGGACGTTCGACGAGGGCGTGCTGGACTTCTATGACACGGCCGATGTGTTGCGTGGTTACATCGAAGTGGTCGATCGCCGGGGCGAGCGTCATGCGTTTCCGCTGACGTCGATTTCTCTGGGCGTTGTGACAAATCAGCATCGCCCGATCCAGAACCAGTGGGAGGCTTCCGCAATTGCCTCCGAAATGAAGGAACACGCCAAGCGCCAGGCGGGCAGCGTCTACGAGATCGATCGCCGCACGTAGGACAGAACGAAACCGCCTCTCCGGTGGGCATAGGCTCAGGAGATGGCTCGACGTCGTTTGTTGATCATCGCTATCGGGTTGCTCGCCGTCATCGGCTTGACCACGAGCTTGATCGGTACGGCATGGCCGACCATGCGGCTCGAGTTCGATCGACCGATCCAGGACCTCGGACTACTGGCTCTCCTCGGGGTGGCCACCGGCAGTGTCAGCTCCGCTCTGTCGGGTTCCATGGCTCGACGGTTCGGGCTTGGGCGGCTGCTGATGGCGGGACCGGTGCTGGCTGTCGGTGGACTCGTAGGAATCGCAATGGCACCTTCGTGGATGGTTCTGGTAACGGCGTCGGTGGTGCTGAGTTTCGGGTGGGGGCTCATCGACCCTGGCGTCAATTCGCACGTCGCACTCGAACACGGTCCCCGGGCCATGAACCTGCTGCACGCCACGTTCGGGGTCGGTGCCGTCTTCGGGCCGATTCTCATGGCCCGATCCCTTTCGGGTTTCGGAGATTGGCGTCCCGCCTATGTCGTGAGTGCGGTAGCGGTCATGATCGCGGTCGGGGCTGTGATGGTGACCCGTCATCAATGGCGGGCACCGCAGGTCGATCAGGATGATTCGCGCGGGCGCACTCCGTCACTCGGCCCGACCGTTCCATATCTCGCAGCGTTTCTCCTGGCGGTGGCTGTTGAGCTTTCGATGGGGCAGTGGTCTTTTTCGATCCTCGAAGACCGGGGAATGGCGCTGGAGCCGGCAGCTCGATTTGTGGCGGCGTACTGGGGTGGTCTCACGCTCGGGCGGCTGTCCGGGGTTTTCTTCGGCCAAGCCGTACCGTACCGCGTGAAACTCGCGATCAGCTCGGCAGCGTTGATTGTCGGCCTCGCGTGGTTCGGTGCAGATCCGGGAGGACTCGGTGCCTGGAGTCTCCCTCTGGCGGGGATCGGCATTGCGCTCGTGTTCCCAACAATGGTTTCGGTTTCTGCCCGCGGCTTCGGGGATCAGACCGATTACGTCATCGGCTGGTCGTTCGCGGCTGCTGGAGTCGGGGCCGGGGTCGGTCCGTGGCTGGTTGGCGAAATAGGGGCCAGGGCCGGGCTCCACATCATTCCGTGGCTCGTTCTCGGGTTCGTCGTTCTTTTGGCCGGTATCTCGAATGTGGCCGCGTCCGATGCGGAACGTCTGGCCGCCCACCGTGCTGCCGCAGAACAGGCGTATGGCCGATGAGCCGACAGAGGTTCGGCCGGAATCTGGTGGGCCTCCATGGAAATAGGAACTATTTCGAGTTGGCCAAACACGCTCTAACATGGATTCAGTCCTACTTCAGGGCAGGGTGAAAGTCCCTACCGGCGGTGATGCCGCCATCGGCAATAGTCGATGACGCGCAAGCCCGCGACTCCTCAGGAACGCACAGCGTTCCCAGGGACTGATCTGGTGAAATTCCAGAGCCGACGGTGAGAGTCCGGATGGGAGAAGTAGACGGTTTGCACGGTCGCGTGCCGGTTTCGTCGGCCCGTCGATCGATGCCGTGCGACAGGTGCGCCCCCGGATCAGCCGGGTGGCAGCTTTCGCCTTTTCTCGCCATGGCTCGTGCCTTGGATTCCTGAAGCGGATGTGGAACGTAGTGGCACCTACGCGTGCGAACAGGCACGTGCGAAGGAACGGCAATGGAAGATCGTGAGGCGATGGAGCGGGCAATGGCGTTGGCAAAGCGCGCCCGACCCCACCCCAACCCACGTGTTGGCTGCGTCTTGCTCGATGCCGCTGATCAGATCGTGGCGGAGGGCTACCACCGCGCCGCCGGTGAACCCCATGCCGAGCGTGACGCACTCTCCCATCTCGCGGATCGTGGCGTCGCCACTACTGCCGTAGTCACCCTCGAACCATGCTCGCATACCGGTAGAACGCCACCATGTGTGGAAGCGATCATCGAGGCTGGGATTACACGCGTGGTCGTCGGATCGGTCGATCCTGACCCGCGGGTGCGCGGAGCCGGCATCAAATCCCTGGAAGCAGCCGGCATCGAGGTGTCGGTGATCGGCCCTGGTATTGAGGAGCTCGACCCCGGATACGCTCGGCATCGGCGGGACGGGCGCCCGCGCATTCTGCTCAAACTGGCTGCGACATTGGACGGGCAGACGGCAGCCGCCAACGGAGAGTCACAGTGGATCACCGGGGAATCCGCCCGGAAGCAGGCTCATGAACTGAGAAGCGAAGTCGACGCCGTTGTCGTTGGGATCGGGACGGTCATCGCAGATGATCCGCAGCTCACCGTGCGTCTCGACGGCTACGAGGGTCGTCAGCCGCGCAGTGTTGTGATAGCCGGTCAGAGGAGCTTGCCGGCAACACACTCTCTCATAGACCCTCTCGTATACGGGCCAGATGCCGGCGGCGGTGCGATTCCGATGCCGGGCGAGTCTGGAGTGGATCTCGGGGGCGTCGTAGCTGATCTCGGCGATCGAGGTTATCTCGACGTGATGGTTGAGGGCGGAGCACGCCTCGCTGCCAGCTTCTGGAGCGCCGGTCTCGTTGATGAAGTATTGCTGTTCCTGGCAGGCAAGATCGCCGGAGGCGTCGGCAGGCCCATGTTCGACCGGGTGTTCGAGACGCTTACCGATGCCCGCGAGATAGACATTGTGAGTGTCAGCCACGCAGGCCATGACATCGTTATTCGAGGAATCGTGCGTCCAAGCGTTCCCAGCTCCCGTAGCGGGCAGGTGGCGTGATGTTCACCGGAATCGTTGAATCTGTTGCAACGATTGCGGAGATCGCAGTCACCGGCGACGGAGCTCGCATCACGGTGCGCCATCCTCTGGCTCACGACGTCGGTATCGGAGACTCGGTCGCCATCAACGGCACGTGCCTCACGGTGGTTGACCTCCACGACGAAACCCTGGGTTTCGATGTCGTGAACGAGAGCCTCAGCCGAACCAACCTCGGTTGCCTGGTCTCTGGATCGCGTGTGAATCTCGAGCGGGCGATGCCTGCCACGGGACGTTTTGACGGACACATCGTGCAGGGCCACGTCGATGGAACCGTGACGGTGAGGACCGTCGAGTCTGAAGGCGATGGTGTCCGCGCGTGGTTCGATACGCCACCTCACCTCATGCGGTACGTGGTCGAGAAAGGCTCGGTGGCACTCGACGGAGTGAGCCTCACGGTTGCCGGAGTCGACGATGCAGGTTTCGCTGTGACCCTCATACCGCACACGATCGCCATAACGACGTTTGGAGATATGGAAGTTGGTCGGGTATTGAATCTCGAGACAGATGTCCTTGCCAAATACGTAGAACGATTGGTCGACGAAAGGAGACGAGGATGAACCTCGTCAGTATTGAAGAGGGCATTGAGGCGTTCAAGAATGGAGAGTTCTTGCTCGTCGTGGATGCGGCCGATCGTGAAAACGAGGCGGATCTGATCATGGCGGCCGAGAAGGTCACGCCGGAGGCGGTGGCCTTCATGGTGCGATATACGTCAGGTCTGATCTGCCAGCCCATGTTGGGCGAACAGCTCGATGCGCTGGAGCTCCCTCTCATGGTCCCGGCCGCAGGCGATGTCCATCACACACAGTTCACGGTCTCTGTCGATCACGTGCCCGGCACAACAACCGGAATCTCTGCCGAAGACCGGGCAAACACAATTCTCAGCCTGATCAATCCAGACACCCGTCCAGTCGATCTTGCTCGGCCCGGCCACGTTTTTCCACTCCGATACACGAGCGGGGGCGTGTTGCGACGACCTGGCCATACAGAAGCAGGTGTGGATCTCGCAGTCCTTGCCGGTCTTTATCCATCAGCCATTCTCTGCGAATTGGTCAACGACGACGGAACGATGTCGAGGGGAGAGGATCTCGAACGTTTCAGCCAGGAACACGGCATAAAAATGATTTCGATCGAGGATCTGATCACCTATCGACTCCAGACGGAGAACACGGTTACTCGCCGAGCACAGGCCTCGCTGCCAACGGTCCACGGTGACTTCACTGTATTCGGCTATCTCGACCAGGTGACCGGGGCGGAACATGTGGCGCTCGTCAGCGGTGAGCCGTCGGAAGGCATGCTGGTGCGCGTTCACAGCGAATGCCGTACGGGTGACGTGTTCAACTCGACTCGATGTGATTGTCGCTGGCAGCTCGATGCGGCGATGGATCAGGTCGCATCGTCTGGGTCGGGGGCAGTGATATACATGGATGGTCACGAAGGACGTGGTATCGGCCTGCTCAACAAGCTGGCTGCCTATCAGCGGCAAGACGAGGGTGGCGAGGACACCGTGGAGGCGAATCTCAATCTGGGTTTCCCAGCCGACGCTCGAAGGTTTGAAGCAGCTGCCCATATCCTGGACGATCTGGGTGTCAAGTCGGTTCGATTGCTGTCGAACAATCCTGAAAAGAAGGCCGGTCTCGAGCTCGCGGGTATCAAGGTCACCGATACGGTTGCACTCATTGCCCCGACCAGCGCAACGAATCGTGAGTATCTCAACACCAAAGCACACAAAATGGGTCACTCGCTTTGACATCGGCATCCGGATTACGGATTGGCGTTGCGGTAGCGGCATTCAACGAGGTCATAACCTCGGGTCTGCTCTCGGCGGCTCAAGCCGCCCTCGAAGATGTTGGCGAGGTCACTGTTGTGAGGGTTCCGGGAGCTTGGGAGCTTCCGCTCGCCGCCAGAACCCTGGCGTTGAATGGAGTCGATGGGGTGGTAGCAATCGGTGCGGTGATCGAAGGCGAAACCGACCACTATCAGTTCATAGCGGCGGAGGCATCACGAGGCCTGCAACACGTCATGCTCGAAACGGGCGTCCCGGTCGGTAACGCACTCTTGACGGTTCGCAAGCTCGAACACGCCCGCGAACGCAGCGCTCCTGGCGCGGGGAACAAGGGGGCTGAGGCGGCTTCTGCAGTTCTCGATACGATTCGCGCTCTACGGTCGATATAATCCAGGTTTCCATAGAGCAAGTGGAAGCTGCTGCTTCCCACCGGGCCGCCAGAGCGAGTTCCGGTACACCATCGAGCACGGCCATACGATTCCCGAAGATTCGTAGCCAAACGGCAGCACGGTGTCATGAAACGCAGCAGTCATGCTGCGTTTTTCTATGGGTGGTTGGGATCTGTCTCAACTGCGGGCGGCACGAGACAGAGCGAAAACGGGCCGCCCAATACATACGACGACCACACGACAACTAGAGGAGTGGACGATACGAAGGAGCATCCAACATCGCTGAACCACGCGTAAACGATCGAATCCGGGCCAAAGAAGTTCGGGTTGTGGCCCCCGATGGGAGCCAGGTTGGCGTCAAATCCATCGAAGAGGCTCTCTGGCTCGCAAAGAATCTGGAGATGGACCTCGTCGAGGTCTCGCCAAATGCCGATCCACCCGTGTGTCGGCTCATGGACTACGGCAAATACAAATACGAGCAGTCGGTTCGTAACCGGGAGGCACGTAAGAAGCAGACGAAAACGGTCGTCAAAGAAGTCAAGTTTCGCATCAAAATCGATGAGCACGACTTTCAGACAAAGATCCGCCAGGCCCGCAACTTCTTGATGCACGGCCACAAGATCAAGGCCATTGTCATGTTTTTCGGCCGGGAGATCACCCACACCGAATTGGGCGCTGCCTTATTGGACAAGATGATCGCCGCACTTGCTGATGTATCCGAAATCGAGTCAGAGCCGCGTCGCGAAGGCCGCAGCATGAATATGACCCTGATACCGGACAAGGCCAAGATCAAAGCGTTGAAGGCGGCAGAGGCTGCGGCAGCAGCGGCTGAGGCCGAACCGCCACCGGCGGAGTCGGCGCCCGGCGCAGGGGATGACGCCGATGCCCAGGAATCCGACTCAGGATCCGGCGCAATCGGGGACGAAGATCCTGATCAAGAACCGGAATCGACTGAAAAGACCGGGGACCTGGTCGGCGTCCCGACCGAGGAATCGGCAAACGCCGCATCGGTGCAAGAGAGCAAGCAACAACCAGACGGACGAGACGAACAAGCCGAATCACAACCGGATGAGAGCGAATCGGCTGCCGAAGTACACACTTCGGTATCTGCCACCGAGGAGGCGTAATGCCAAAACAAAAAACACATAGCGGGTCCAAGGACCGGTTCAAGGTAACCGGCACCGGCAAGCTTCGCCGTCGTCAGGTCGGACGGAATCACCTCAAGATGACCAAGAGCGGTCGAAGGCTTCGTCGGTTGGCGGGCGAAACCGAGGTGGCAAAGGCCGATGTGCCCGAAGTGAAGCGTCTGTTGGGAAGGTAGCGAGACATGGCACGCGTAAAACGTTCGGTACACGCAAAGAAGAAACGGCGCAAGGTTCTCGAGAGTGCCAAGGGATATCAGGGTGCACGCAGCCGTCGATATCGCACCGCTCGCGAACAGGTCATCGGCGCGGGCGACGACGCGTTCCGACACCGGCGCGCCAAGAAAGGCGACTTTCGGCGCGTGTGGATTGCAAGAATCAACGCCGGAGCTCGCCAGCACGGCTCGACCTATTCGCAATTCATAAGCGGCCTCAAGGCTGCTGAGGTTGAAGTGGATCGCAAAATGCTGGCCGATCTGGCCGTACATGAGCCGGAGGCTTTCAAGCAACTGGTGGATGTTGCCATGGCGGCCAACGACAAGTAGCTGTGCGGGCGGCGCCCCGTATGGACCCGATTTCGTCACGTTCCAACCCGACAATCGTTGCCGCTGCTCGTTTTCGGCGTGATAGACCAGAGGGCCTTTGTCTCGTCGAGGGACCGGTGGCATGTCAGGAAGCTTTGGAGGCGGGTATCGCGTTCGATCGACTGTTTGTGGTCGACGGCGACGAACGGGGCATGGCTCTGGCTGATATAGCCGAAGTCGCGCCACTCGTGGTGACGGCTGATGTGTTCGCCAAAGTCGCTGATACCGAGACCCCTCAATCCCCCGTGGCGGTCGTCCGGATTCCAGAGTCCGGTCTCAAACCGGGCCGCGCAGTCGTGGTGCTTTGGGACCTGGCCGATCCGGGGAACACGGGAACTCTCATTCGCACCGCCGCAGCGTTCGGGTTGCAGGTGCTGGTGGTAGCCGGAGCCGATCCCTGGGCTCCCAAATGTATGCGTGCCGCGGCAGGTGGGCATTTCAGGACCGCCGTAGTTCGGGTTGATGTCGATGACGCCGCCGATGTTCTAGAGGCCTGGGATTGGTTTGCGGCTGTTCCCCGTGGTGGCGAAAACCCGGCTGTGTTGGCCATTTCCGGTGCACCGGCGATCATTGTCGGTAACGAGGCGCACGGGCTTCCAGGAACTGTGATCGAGCGGTCGCGCCGCGTCTCGATACCGATGGTCGAATCGACGGAATCGTTGAACGCTGCTCAAGCGGGAGCGATGTTGATGTGGGAGTGGCGGAAGACGGCCTCCCGCTAAGGTTTTGCGCCCATGGAACGACTTGACCCCATTTTGGAGGCCGCTCCCGCCCTCATCGGTAACGCCGCCGACCTCGCGGAGCTCGAATCGATCGAAGCCCAATTACTCGGAAAAGCGTCCGTTGTGGGTGAACTCAGGAAGGGAATGGGGCAACTCGATCCCGAACAACGCCCGGTCGTAGGCGCGAAAGTTCAAGAGGTCGCAAACCGACTCAAGTCATTGGTTGCTGAACGGCGAGAAGTCCTCGAAATGACGGCAGAGCGCGATCTCCTGGCATCGGACCGGTTGGATCTCACCATTGGCGCGTGGGTTCCCACGGTCGGAACCCGGCACCTGATAACGCGGGTCATCGAAGAGGTCACAGACATATTCCTGGCTCTTGGATACGTAGTGGCAGATGGGCCCGAGGTCGAGAATGTCTGGTACAACTTCGACGCGCTCAACACGCCGGAGTGGCATCCAAGCAGGCTCGAGAGCGACACTCTCTATGTTGATTATCAGGGGCGCGACGACGTCTTGATGAGGGTGCATACTTCGCCGGTTCAGGCCCGATACATGGAGGCGCATGATCCGCCCGTGTACATCATTGCTCCTGGCCGGACCTTTCGCACCGACACCTGGGACGCCACCCACAGTCCTTCGTTCCACCAGATCGAAGGACTCGTGGTCGACGAGCACATCACGTTCTCGGATCTGAAGGGCACGCTCATTCACTTCGTGCAGGAGTTTTTCGGTCCCGGAACCGAGGTTCAGTTCAACCCTCACTTCTTTCCTTTCACAGAGCCGTCTGCGGAGCTGCATGTGAAACTCGATGGCACCTGGTTGGAGATGCTGGGTTGCGGAGTGGTCGACCCGGATGTCCTGATGAATGTTGGCTATGACCCACAGAAATACACTGGCTTCGCTTTCGGAATGGGCGTCGAACGACTTGCGATGACGAAGTACGGCATCCGCGACATCCGGCGCTTCTACGAAAACGACGTGCGCGTTCTGAGGCAGTTCCCGTGAGAGCGTCGCTCCGCTGGCTCCGCGAGTTTGTCGACATTCCGGAAACCGATCCGGACCGGATCGCTCATGTGCTGCTGATGCTCGGTCTGGAAGTCGAGTCGATCGATCGCTACGAGGCCGAATTCACGGGAGTCGAAGTCGGAAGGGTGGAATCGATCCGCTCGCATCCTGACGCAGACAACATTCGCCTCGCTACGGTCGAACGCGCATCGGGTGCGCAGGAGGTCGTCTGCGGAGCTTGGAATTTTGGCGAGGGCGACCTGATTGCCCTTGCTGTCGAGGGTGCCGTATTGCCCGGGGGATTCGAGATCGGAGCTCGAGAGATCAGAGGAGTTGTCTCGAACGGGATGATTTGTTCCGAAAAGGAGCTTCGTCTTGGCGACGATCACAAGGGCATTCTGGTCCTCGACGAGTCCTTCAACGTCGGCGACGATTTCGCCGAGGTAGTCGGTTTGCCGGACGTGGTATACGACATAGATGTGACCTCGAATCGTCCGGATGCGATGAGCATCCACGGAATCGCTCGGGAGCTGTCTGCGTACTACAAAATCCCGGTACGGCACCCGGTCCACGATCTGGGAACAGTCATTGGTAGCAGCGATGTTCGGGTGACCATCGAAACCCCCGACGGGTGTCCCCGCTTCGTAGCCCAGGAGATGGCGGATGTAACGGTGGCTCCGTCCCCGTTTTCGGTACGTCACCGGCTCCGCCTGTCCGGAGTGCGCCCCATCTCAAACGCGGTAGATGTCACCAATTACGTGATGCTCGAACTCGGGCAACCGCTCCATGCGTTTGATGCGGATCGAATTGCGGGCCAAGCAATAACCATCAGACGAGCCACGGAGGGCGAGCGGCTGACGACACTCGACGGTGTCGAGCGCACGCTCACCGAAGGTGATCTTCTCGTGACGGACGACGACGGCCCGAGCGCGCTGGGTGCCGTCATGGGGGGCGCTCACTCAGAAGTCAACGACGGCACAACCCGCCTCATCATCGAAGGTGCGGCATGGCATGCGCCAACCGTTCTCCATACGAGCAAGCGGCTTGGCTTACGGAGCGAGGCATCGGCGCGCTTCGAGCGTGGTGTGGACCCCAATCTGCCGCCATCGGCCGTTGCCCGGGCGGCGCGTCTTCTCATGGACTGGGCGGGAGCATCGCCGGTCGGCGAAGCGATCGACGTGTATCCCGCCGAGGTCCGCCCGTGGACCGTCGAACTCCCAAAGAACGAACCGGAACGTCTCCTCGGTGTGCCGTTCGACGAGAAGGTGATCATCGATTATCTCCAACGCTTCGGCCTGGAAACCGAAGCGGGT
Source organism: Acidimicrobiia bacterium (assembly GCA_041567895.1). Taxonomy (GTDB): domain Bacteria; phylum Actinomycetota; class Acidimicrobiia; order Spongiisociales; family SHLN01; genus JABDOU01. The sequence continues at coordinate 18,566 of JBFGAX010000001.1, read as the reverse complement.
GATCCTCTGGTCGTGACGATCCCCACCTTTCGGCCGGACCTCACCAGGGCGGCAGATCTGGTCGAGGAGGTCGCAAGACTTCACGGTTATGAGAAATTCCCGGAGACCGTTCCGGTCGGACCAGGGGGTGGGCTGACACCGGCGCAGGACGCAGAGCGCAGGGTCCGAGCCACGATGCAAGGCGTCGGGTTCAACGAAGCTCAGGTTTCAACGTTCGTCGGTCCCGCAGAGATCACCATGTTCGGCGATCCGATCGGATCTGCGGTTCGGATCGTCAATCCATTGAGGGAAGAGGAGGGCTACCTGAGGACTTCCCTCCTGCCAGGCCTCCTCCGGGCCATTGCATTCAACCAGGGTTACGGCCAGGCAAACGTTGCTTTCTATGAGCTTGGACGCGTGTTCCGACAGGACATTTCTCCAGAATTCGCCGACTTGCCCGACCAGCCACGACGGATCGCCTTTGCCGCCGTCGGCAATCCGAGGAGCTCTGGCCTCGCCTCACCGGATGCTCCCGTCGATGGACATTTTGCGGCCGGGGTCATTCGTACGTTGATATCGCACAATTTGGGCGGTGAAGACGCGGCACAGCTCGAGAATGTCGAGGGCGCAGGATTGCATCCTGGCAGAGGAGCGGACGTGGTGATCGGTGGCCGATCCGTGGGCCAGGTCGGAGAGTTGCATCCCCGAATCGCCAGACGTATCGGCATCGAAGGGAGGGTCGCTGTCGGCGAGATTGACCTGGCGCCCTTCATAGCGACCCGTGGCGACCATCAGTTTGTCGATCCGAGCACACAACCACCGGTCATTTTCGATCTGGCCTTTGAACTCGATCTGGACACACCGGGAGGATGTGTTACCAGAGCCCTCGTGCAGGCAGGGGTCGAAGAGTTGGAATCTGCGGTGATTTTTGATGAGTTCAGCGCGGGTTCTCTTGCAGAATCCGGTCGTAAGAGCGTGGCAGCAAGGGTGGTGCTGCGAGGAAAGGAGACCACCCTTTCTGATGAAGACACCGCACCGCTGCGTCAACGTCTCATAAATGAAGTCGAGTCGTCCTGCGGTGCGCGACTGAGAGGTACCTGACGTGCATTTTCTGAGCGCAGCCGATTTCAGCTCGGAAATATGGGACCGGGTGGTGCACCGTGCGCTCGATATGAAGGCCCATCCAGACGACTACAGCACAGCGCTGGCCGGCCGCAGTATCGGTCTGTTCTTCGCTAAGCCCTCGCTTCGCACGCGCCTCAGTAGTTTCGTCGGCGTTGCCGAGATGGCCGGTCATGCACTGGTCGTTTCTCAGGAACAGATCGGCGTGGGAACACGCGAGGCGCCTGGTGACGTCTCTCGCGTCATGGAACGGTATTTGGCGGCCGTCGCAATGCGGGTATTCGAGCATGCAACCCTCACAGAATTCGCCGAGACCACCGCCATGCCCGTGATCAATCTCCTCTCAGATGCAGAACACCCGTGTCAGGCCGTTGCCGACGTCGTGACGATCGCCGAGCACCGCCCGCTCGAGGGCACGGTTCTCGCCTATGTGGGCGACGGAAACAACGTGGCTCATTCGCTGATCCACGCGGCGCATCGTACCGGCATGAACATTCGCATCTCCAGTCCGAAAGGCTATGACCCTGCTCCGTCGTTTGTCGATGCGGGCGGCGACGTGGTCGAACTCGTTCGTAATCCAGCGGAGGCCGTCAGCGGCGCCCATGTGGTTTACACAGACGTTTGGACCTCGATGGGAGACGAAGAGCACGCCGGGGATCGCAGGTCGGATTTCGCCGATTACCGGGTTACGCCCGAGCTCATGTCTCTGGCGGATACCCAAGCGATTTTCCTCCACTGTTTGCCGGCCCATGACGACGAGGAAGTGGCACGAGAAGTCATTGAGAGTTCAGCTTCTCGCGTGTTCGATCAAGCCGAGAATCGCCTGCACGCATTCAAATCGATTCTTCTCGAATGTCTCGGCGACATGGAATCTCGATGATCGAGCTGGTAGGGCTACCGCACGAGATTGCTCCGCAGTTGTTGGGGTTTCGTCTTCGCACGGAGTTTGCGGAAGGCGTCACGGAAGTCGTCATCACCGAAGTGGAGGCATATTCGGGAGGGGACGATCCGGCCAGCCATGCATTCGGCGGCCGGACGGCCCGCAACAGTCCCATGTTCGGTCCTCCCGGTCATCTCTACGTCTATCGGTCCTATGGGATGCACTGGTGTTCGAACATCGTCCTGAACCCACCGGGGCAACCTTCGGCCGTCCTGATCCGTGGAGGAGAGATCGCCGAGGGCGTCGACATCATCAAGCAACGGCGCGGTCGATCCGACAATTTGGTAGACGGGCCGGGAAAGCTATCACAGGCACTCGGAATCACCGGTGATCACGACGGCGCCGGTCTCGATTCCGGTCCGATACGGCTCATTGCGGGAGGTCCGCTGGATCGACCGATCCTGACGACCCCCCGCATCGGTATAAGTAAGGCCGTCGACTACCCGTGGAGATTCGTGGCGGCCGCCGAGATTGCGACTTCGGGCAACTAGTCGCCACCATCGGTGGTCGGATTTACCCAGATCACCGCCGTTTCCTGCGGCACCGATCCTGCTGCCGGAGTTTGACTCCAGACCCGGCCCGCGCGCCGTTTGGCGTCTGACGGGTTGTCTTCCGTCTCTTCGATGATCCGAACGGGAATACCGCGCACGGTGAGTTCCGCGACCGCCGCTTCGCTGGTAAAGGCCAAAACGTCCGGCATTTCGGCACCTGGTTCCGGGCCGACAACCGAAATCCCAACGGTAGAACCGTAGAGAAGCTCGGTTTCAGCCGGTGGATCCTGTTCGGAGATGGTGCCGCTGATTTCACCGTCAACCCAGGTGACCTTGACGTCGTAACCCAACGCATTGAGATCGGCTACTCCGTCGGTGATCGGCTTGCCGACAACCGCAGGTACGAATCCAGGTCGGAGGTTCGAGCCGGACGATTGAAGGGTCTGGAGCGTACATGTTTCGGTCGGGATGGCATCAGCGGGCAGATACACCGTCACGACGAATTCGCGAGGACACGCCGGTCCGGCGAGCAGGCCGGTCACGGTGTCGATCGCGACCGGAATCAAGTCGAGATCTTGGGCTCCAGCCAAGCTGCCGTATGAAACTCCGTTCAGGACTCCTGCGGCGAAGTTGGCCCAGATCTCGGCCGGCCACGTTCCCCCGGTGATGCTGAAAGGTGTGTTGGGTTCTTCCATGGGAGCAGGTGATTCCGCGAAGCCGACCCATACCGCCGCGGAGAGCTGCGGCGTGTAGCCAACGAACCACGCGTCCTTGTGATCCTGAGACGTTCCGGTCTTGCCCGCGACCGGCCGACCGATATTGGCCCTGACCCCGGTACCTCGTTCGACGACCTGGGTGAGGGCCGTTGTCACCTGATCGCTGATCCAGGTGTCGATGACGCGTTTTGCCGGTGGGGCATTGTCGATCACAACGTCACCGTCCGTCGTCTCGATGCGAGTGAAAAACGTTGGTTCCGAATGGAGACCGCCGGCCGCAAATGTTGAGTATGCAGACGCCATGTCGATTGGCGACACCTCCTGAGCGCCCAGCGCCAGGGCGTGATAGGGAAGCAACGTGCCCGTGATGCCGAGACGCCCTGCAATCTCGGTGACCTTCTCCGGACCGACAATGTCGACCAGCCTGGCGTACGCCACGTTGACCGAGAACACTGTCGCCTCCAGGACAGGTAGATCAGGAAAGCGAAGACCTGCGTAATTTTCGACCTCCCACGGCCTGGCATCGGTCTCGATCACAACCTCCCGTCCGCCGCCGATGATGTCATCGAGTTCGACGCCACTTTCAAGCGCCGCAGCGAGGACAAACGGTTTGAAAGCCGACCCCGGCTGTCGCTGTCCCTGGGTAGCAAGATTGAACATCGCTATCGGGTCGTCCTCGTCATAGAAGTCCCTCCCGCCCACCATGGCGCGCACCATTCCGGTTCCCGGCTCAATGGCTACGAGAGCCACATCAGGACCGTCCTCTGGCACGACATTGGCTATGGCCTGCTCGGCCATGGCCTGAGACGCCGGGTCGATGGTCGTGTAGATGCGAAGACCGCCCTTGAATAGCGTGTTGTAGCGGTCGGTAGGCGTAGCGCCGAGTCGCTCATCGTCGAGCAGGCGCCTCTTGAGTTCTTCGACGAAATAGGGGTAGCGGGTCCTGAGGCTGTCCGTGGGTCGGGGGGCGAGAACGAGAGGCTGCACGTTGGCCGTGGCCGCCGTTGCGTAATCCACATAGTCCAGCTCAACCATCTTTTGCAGTACCAGCTCTCGGCGAGCGAGGGCGCCTTCGGGATTGTTCCTGGGGTCGATCGACGAAGGCGCCTGAATCAAGCCGGCCAGCAACGAAGACTCCGAAACCGTCAATTGCGAGACCGGTTTTCCAAAGTAGCTCGCCGCAGCGGTCGATATGCCGTAGGCCCCGGAACCGAAATACACGGTATTGAGGTACCTCTCGAGGATTTCTTCCTTGGTGAGCGTCGACTCCAGCTTGAGAGCGAGGCTCGCCTCTTCCATCTTTCGCTCGAGCGTCACCTCGTTCGTCAGAAGGGTGTTCTTGATGTACTGCTGGGTGATCGTCGATCCCCCCTGGACAATGGAACCGACCTCCGTGTTGACACGCGCGGCCCGCATTATGGCCTGCACGTCCACACCCGCGTGTGTCCAGAATCGTTCGTCTTCGATAGATACGACCGCGTCGATCATGTGCTGGGGAATTTGATCGATCGTGGTCATGATGCGATCTTCGCCGGCGTGCCACTCGGCCAAAACGCTGCCGTCAGCCGCGAATACGAGAGTCGTGAGCGCGTGTTCTCCGATACCGGGGTCGTCGGTTTGCTGAATTGTGCAGGCTGAAACGACCAGCGCGAGGGCCAGCAAGGCTCTTTTCATACTTACTCCTGCGCGCAAGGTACCCCCTAAGCCCCTCCATTCGTGGCATTTGGATTTCTGCGACGAGGTAATCACACCATTAAGTGGGGCGCATTTGATGCCGATCAAATCAACGTGAGCGAGAAAACAAAGGCCGGTGCCCCGTTTCCCGAAAATGAGGAAGCGCGTCTTGCGGAGCTCGAATCGCTCGACATTCTGGATTCGCTGCCCGAAGAGGCCTACGACGCGATCACTCTGCTGGCATCGCAGATTTGCGACGTTCCCATAGCCCTCATCAACCTGATCGACCGCGATCGTCAATGGTTCAAATCCAGGGTGGGCGTCCCGGTTTCGGAGCTGCCCCGCGAGCACGCGTTCTGCGGCTATGCGATTCTGGAGCCGAACGAGATGACGATCGTCCGGGACGCGGCCTCCGATTACCGCTTCGCAGACAATCCGCTCGTTATTTCAGCTCCATCCATCCGTTTTTACGCGGCCGTGCCTCTCGTCACCACGAGCGGCAGTGCATTGGGGACTTTGTGCGTGATCGATCGCGAACCGCGCCAGCTCACCGACGAACAGCAAGCAGCGCTGCGCGCGTTGTCGACGCAGGTGATGGCTCTCCTCGAATTGAGATGGACCGTTGACGAACTGGAACGGCGTCACGAGCAACTCGAGCTCACGATGAAGCAGAAGGAAACGTTCATGGCAACCGTTTCGCACGAGATTCGTACCCCGCTGACATCCATCGTGGGATTCATCGAGACGCTCGTGGACCCCGACAGCGACCTGTCGCTCGACGAACGCCGATCGCTGCTCAGGACCGTGGGTCATCAGGCCACCGATGTGTCCGGTCTCATCGAAGATCTACTGGTAGCCGCCAAAGCAGAGTCGGGCACGCTTCAGGTCAACAACGTAGATGTGGATCTCATCGCGCAGACGGCCCAGGTTCTGGAAGGACTGGACTCCGATGCACGGGTCTCGATTGATTCTGACACCACGTCGTGCAAAGCAGTTGGCGACCCGGCACGAATTCGTCAGATCATTCGTAATCTCCTGACGAACGCTTTCCGATACGGGGGGCCAAATGTGCAGGTGAAGATCCGCCGGGTCGGTGAGCGCTGCCGGTTGTGGGTTGTCGACGACGGGCCCGGCGTGGACGCCGCCGAGAGGGAGAGCATCTTTCAGGAGTTTGAGCAGGTATCGGGCGGCCAGCGCATCTCCGGTTCGATGGGCCTCGGCTTGCCCATCTCGCGAATGCTGACCGAAAAGATGGGCGGGACTCTCCTCTACGACGGCTCTGATGGAATCAGCAGTTTTCTTCTGGATCTCCCTGCGGCTCTTCGAGAAGAACAGGCTGCTTGAAGTAGTTCGTTGATCGCGCCGGGATCCTGCAATCATTGACTCCTCTCCATTTGGGGCCCGCCATAAGCTCCCGTCGAATGAATAGAAACAAATTGCTGCGCGGCGTGGATACGATTGCGCCGGAATCGGAGTTCGACGAGAAGCTGGCGCTCGATCGACCTTTGCGCGTCAAGCTCGGAATGGATCCGACCGCTCCTCAGGTCACCCTCGGCTGGGCAGTGGTGTTGCGAAAGCTGCGGCAGTTCCAAGAAGAAGGCCACATCGCTGTGCTGATCGTCGGCGACTTCACCGCACGGGTAGGCGATCCCAGTGGAAAGAGCGCGACGAGAAAGAGGCTGAGTGCCGAGGAGGTTCGGGGCTATGCGGCCAACGTCCTCGATGGTTTTCGACGGGTACTGCTTCCCGAACCCCTGGAGATTCGGTACAACTCGGAGTGGTTGGAACCGTTGAACATGGCAGACGTCCTAGAGCTGACATCGTCGACAACCGTCGCCCAGATGATGGAGCGTGATGATTTCTCGAAGAGGACCGCAGCGAGCGAGCCTATTTCCATGCTCGAGTTCATGTACCCGCTGCTGCAGGGCTACGACTCGGTGGCCGTTGAAGCAGATATAGAACTCGGAGGGTCGGATCAGCTATGGAACCTCCTCATGGGAAGGGCGGTTCAGGCAAGATACGGACAGCCTCCCCAGGTTGCGATGACCGTTCCGCTCCTGGTTGGAACCGATGGCGTTCAGAAGATGTCGCAGTCGCTCGGCAACTACATAGGTGTCGACGACAACGCGAGCGATATGTTCGGGAAGGTCATGAGCGTTCCGGACACGGCCATGGAGCAGTATTTCCGTCTCGCTACCGAGCTGGAACCCGCTGACATCGACAGCGTGCTTGGCAGTGTCGAGGATGGTTCGCTGCATCCCGGGCGCGCAAAACGACAACTCGCCCGGACCATCGTTGCTCTCTATCACGATGATGCGGCTGCCGCGGAGGCGGAGGCGGCCTTCGATCGTGTGTTTGTCGACCACGCCCTCCCGGACGAAATTGACAACTTCGTCATGGCGGAGACTGATCAGGTTTGGCTCCCAGGCGTCCTCTGCGACGCCGGCCTCGTGACCTCGAATGGTGAAGGACGTCGGATGATCAAGCAAGGAGCAGTCCGGATCGACGGCGGTGATGCGGTGACGATCGAGGACTTTGACCGGGCCGAGCTCGTCGGCCGTGTGGTGCAGGTCGGCAAACGCCGCTACATCAGACTTACGTAGCCAGAGCAGCTTCTAATGCATCGGTTGGACCGTAACGGCCGCCGTCGAGGTGCTCACCCATTTGTCGAAGGATCCTGTCGACGGCCGCAGGTCCCAATCGCCGCCCCCAGGAGAGCGGACCTTCGGGGTAGTTGAACCCGAGCAACATCGCGGAGTCGATGTCCGCCCGGGTGGCGACCTTCTTCTCGAGCGCTTCGGCAGCCAGGTTGATGAGACAGGAGACGATTCTTCCGACAACCAGCCCGGAGGAGTCGTTGAGGTGGATGGCTTCGACTCCGATCTGATCCAAGAATCCTGCTGCAGCCGACAAGGCCCGCGGCACATCGGAGGCAATCCCGAGCGTCGACGCGGTCGACAAATCGTGTGCCCAATCAACCAGCACAGCGGGAATTGCCGAACCCATCGTGTGTTCCCTGGCCGTATAACCGTCGCTCAAGAGCAGTCGAACCTCTCCGACCTCTATCCCATCAATCTCCGCACCGGTCGTCACGACGATGTCTCGTTCACGGGCACGTTGGACGAGCTCGTCCAGTCCTCCCGGGGTCGGCCCGACACGAATCGAAGTCGCCCGCTCTCCAGGTGGGACGATCCGATGGCTCGAGGGCGCCTCGCTGAACTCGTATTGATAGAAGCCTTGCCCGGTCTTTCGTCCGAGGTTTCCTAGTTTCACCATCGTGCGCTGAATGCCGCTGGGTTCGAAGCGAGGGTCTCGTTCGAGCGCATTCCAAATAGTCTCGCTCACCGCGAGATTCACATCCACGCCTACCAGATCCATGAGCTCGAACGGACCCATTCGAAAAGCGGCTGCCTCTACCATGAGCTTGTCGATGGTTCGTTCGTCCGCCACCCCCTCCTCGCGGATTCGCAGCGCTTCGAGATAGAACGGGCGGTTGACGAAGTTGCCTACGAAACCGGGATGTGATCGACACATGATTGGGCTCTTGTCCCAACCTCGTGCAAGGTCAAAGCAACGGTTAGCCACTTCGGGGCTCGTGCGGTCGCCTGAAACGATCTCAACGAGCTCCATGATCGGCGCCGGGTTGAAGAAATGCATTCCCACAAACCGCTCCGGACGGCGGAGGCCCGTTGCGATGTCGGTTATCGACAACGAAGACGTGTTTGAGGCGAGGATCGTGTTATTGCCGACAATGTCTTCCAGCGCCGCAAACAGCTTCTGTTTCACCGCAAGATCCTCACTGACGGCCTCGAATACCACTTCCGACGCCGCCACATCCTCGAGCGAGGTGGCAAAGCGGAGCCGGCCGATGATGTCGGTCACCTCACCTTTGTCAACCCGGCCCGAGAGCGTCCATCGATCCAAGCGCTCGATAATCTTCTGGATCGTTGCCTCCGCCGCGCCGATTTGATGGTCGTACAACATGACGTGGTGACCGTGCGTGGCTGCGACCTGGCCGATCCCGCCGCCCATGGTGCCGGCGCCTACGATGCCGATTCTCTCCATGTCGGCACCATAGCTTTTCGTTTGTCGATCATTGAGCTGCTGCTACCACACTGGTAGGTTGTGCGCGAGGAGGACACGTTTGCTCGAAGTTCGAAATCTCGAAGTCGTGTACAACGACGTCATCCTCGTTTTGCGTGGGGTCTCCTTCTCGGTCCCGGACGGAAACATCGTTGCCCTTCTCGGAGCGAATGGAGCCGGAAAAACCACAGTGCTTCGTGCGATCTCCGGTCTGCTTGGTGTCCACAACGGCGAGGTGACCAAAGGCGAGGTGACCCTCAACGACGAACGGATCGACAATGCCGATGCGGCCTCAATCGTCAAAAGGGGAGTTGTTCAGGTTCTGGAAGGGAGGCGGATCTTCGCCGAACTCAGCGTTGATGACAACCTGCGGGCGGGCGGTTACACCAACGAACATCGAGAGAGCTCCGACCAGGCATATGAGAGAGTCATGACGTTGTTTCCGATCCTTGGTCGGAGAGCCAAATCGACTGCCGGCTATCTTTCGGGCGGTGAGCAGCAGATGCTCGCAATCGGTCGTGCCTTGATGAGCGATCCGAAGGTGCTTCTCCTGGACGAACCATCCCTGGGGCTGGCACCTCGCCTCGTGCAGCAGATACGGGACATCATTGTCGACATCAACAGTCAAGGCACCAGTGTTTTGTTGGTCGAACAAAACGCCCTCATGGCATTGGATATCGCCGACTACGGCTACATCATGGAAACCGGCAAGATCGTCATGGATGGCGAATCTGCAAAACTCGCCAAAGACGCAGATGTTCGCGAGTTCTACCTGGGACTCCACGGAGAAGGCGACGAGCGGAAGTCATTCAAGGACGTGAAGCATTACAAGCGAAAGAAGCGATGGTTGTCATGATGGTGATCTGTGGCTAACCCCCTGCTCGATTTCCGCGATGTCCATTTGTCGTTCGCCGGTGTCAAGGCATTGGACGGCGTCTCGTTTCATGTCGACGAGGGAGAACTATTCGCCATCATCGGTCCGAACGGAGCGGGCAAGACGTCAATCTTCAATTGCTTGAACGGCGTGTACGAACCTCAAAGCGGTGAGATCTATTGGGAAGGTTCGGACATCATCGGTCGCAAGCCCTATCACATCGCCGAGGATGGCATTTCACGAACGTTTCAGAACATCGAATTGTTCGGAGCGATGACCGTGTTGCAAAACTTGATGCTCGGGCGCCATCACAAGATGAACTCGTCGTGGGCGGCCGCCAGCGTCTGGCTGGGAAAAGCCAGGCGTGAAGAACTCGAAAACCGCGAGCGGGTCGAAGAGATCATCGACTTTCTCGAGATCGAGCAATACCGTCAGTTTCCCGTGGCATTGCTGCCGTATGGCGTCCAGAAGCGGATCGAGCTGGGTCGGGCCCTGGCGATGGAGCCGAAACTCTTGCTTCTCGACGAACCGGTGGCCGGAATGAACCTCGAAGAAACCGAGGACATGGCGAGATTCATCCTCGATATCCAGGAGGAATTGGGCATTGCGATGATCCTGGTCGAACACGACATGGGCCTCGTGATGGACATCGCCGAACGCATCATGGTCCTCGACTTCGGGCGCAACATCTCCACCGGAACCCCCGCCTTCATTCAAAATGATCCCGAGGTCATTCGCGCGTACCTTGGCGAAGAGTTTGAGTCGGAAGAACTGATCGAAGCCGAGACACAGGCCCTGAAGCCTGCGGTCGATACCCAATAGGAGATCGAAAGGACCTGGCAATGACAACAACTCAACGACCCGTCGTACCGCCCGAGGCTGAGATCTCCGTCAACAGTGTTGTTGCCCGGCTGCGTCAGATCGCGCGCCAAACTCCGGAGCGGGTCGCACTCCGGGAGAAGGAATTCGGTATCTGGCAGGAGACGAATTACCTGGAGTACTGGGACGCCGTGCGCACCGTCGGCATGGCGTTGCGATCGCTCGGAGTCGAGCCGGGCGATGTGGTCGCAATTCACTCGGAAAACCGAAAGGCGTGGGTCATCAGCGACCTTGGCGCGCAGAGTATCGGAGCTGTCAGCGTTGGGCTCTATCCGACCAACCCGACTCCCGAGGTCCTCTACCTGCTGCAGCATTCTGAAGCCAGAGTCCTCATCGCCGAGGACCAGGAGCAGGTCGACAAAGCACTCGCAGTGAAGGACCAGCTGCCGCACCTGACCAGGATCATCTACATCGAACCGAGAGGCGTTCGAAATTATCGGGATCCCTTGCTGATGTCGTGGACGGAGTTCATGGAGTTGGGCGAGGACGCCCTCGCATCGGAACCAACGTTTGTTGATCGCCTCGTCGATGACATTGATCCTGACTCGCTGGCGACACTGGTGTACACATCGGGGACAACCGGACCCCCCAAAGGAGCGATGCTGTCCCATCGCAACATTGTCTGGGTGATGGACCGGGTTCCCGAGGTCGTTGCTGCAGGCTTGACCGACATGCCGGACCCGGTTGAGATCCTCTCGTATCTGCCGTTGTGCCATGTCGCCGAAAAGTTGTACTCAACGATCAACGTGCTGTACTTCGCCGGGATCGTGAACTTCGCAGAATCGATCGACACCGTGGCCGCCGATCTTCGGGAAGTGCAACCAACCGTATTTCTCGGCGTACCTCGCATTTGGGAAAAGCTTCACGCCGGCATCCTGCTGCGTATGCAAGATGCCTCGCCTGTCAAGAGATTCATCTTCGGTCTGGCCATGAAGGCCGGAATGTGGAACGCCGATCGCATACTCGAGACGGGTCGTCGGGGATTTCTGGGCGAACTCGTGCATTGGCCGTTCCATGTCCTTTGCTATCGGTCTCTGAAAGACAAGATCGGCATGAGGCATGCAGTTGGTGCACTTTCGGCGGCCGCTCCGATCGCCCCGGAAGTGCTGAAGTTTTTCATGGCTCTGGGAGTACCGATCTTCGAAGGCTACGGCCAAACAGAGAACACCGCTTATGCGACCGTCAACCGCATGGGGGATTCAAAACTGGGAACGGTGGGCGTCCCGAACCCCGGGTGCGAGGTGAAACTGGGCACTGACGGAGAGATCATGGTTCGGCATCCGGCTGTGTTCGTCGGCTATTTCAAGGACACCGAGGCAACGGCCGAGGCGCGGACACCGGATGGCTGGCTGCACACCGGCGATGTGGGGGAGTGGGATGGAGATCATCTCAAGATCGTCGATCGGAAAAAAGACATCATCGTGACGGCCGGGGGCAAGAACCTTTCACCCTCAGAAATCGAAAACAAGCTGAAGGTGTCCCCCTTCATAAAAGAGGCGATTGTGATCGGAGACCGACGCAAGTTCGTATCGGCCCTCATCGGTATCGAGTTGGACACCGTCTCGGCCTGGGCTCTTCGCAAGAACATTCCGTTCACGACATTCAGGGATCTGACAGAAAAGTCCGAAGTGCGAGAACTCATTCAAAAGGAGGTTGACAGGGTCAACGAGGATTTTGCACGAGTCGAGCAGGTGAGGGAATTCCGGCTCATGCCAAAAGCGCTTGACCATGAAGATGGTGAGCTCACCGCAACGCAGAAGGTGAAACGCAGCAAGATCAGCGAAATGTTCTCTGAGCTCATCACAGACATCTACGGGAGCTGAGATGATCGTCGCCCAGATCGCGCAGCTCTCGACATTCGAAGAAATTGTCCAGCTCACCCTGCAAGGGCTTGCGCTGGGCGCCGTGTATGCGCTGATTGCCCTGGGGTTTGTGATCATCTACAAGGCCACCGGCGTTCTGAACTTTGCCCACGGTGCTCTCATGCTGGTTGGCGTGTACGTGACCTTCAGCCTGGTCGCGGGCCAGGTTCCCAGAGTATGGCCGATAAGCGGCCTCGGCCAACTTCTGCCCTTTCCGGAGTGGATGGATTGGTGGACCGGTCTTCACATCAATGTGCGGTTTCCGATTTCGGTGTTTCTCGCAATCGTCTTCGTTGCGCTCTTGGGAGTACTGATCGAGCGTACGGCATTGCGAAAGCTCGTCGGGCAGCCAGTGTTTGCTGTTGTACTCGTGACGCTGGGTCTCGAGCTGGTCATCAGCACGCTCGTCCAATCGTTTTGGAATCCTCTACAGAAGGCCATGCCAACGCCCTTTCCGGTCACCGCCAGTCTGCGGGTCGGAAATCTTTCCATCCAATGGGCGAGCGTCTGGGCCATCGTCGTGATGGTCGTAGTCGTGCTCGGTTTCTTCGCGTTCTTCAAGTTTTCGAAATACGGGGTTGCAATGCGCGCCACGGCTCTCGATCAGGAGGCTGCAATGGCGATGGGCATCAAAGCCTCCACGGTATTCGGGCTGGCCTGGGCTCTCGGGGGAGCGATGGCAGCTATAGCCGGAGCCATGTTCATTCCTGCTCGCCTGGCAGGTTTCATCTCGTTCACCACTGTTCGATTCTCAGCCCTCAACGCCTTTCCGGCAGCCATTCTCGGAGGTCTCGACTCGCCGGGTGGTGCGGTTGTCGGCGGTCTCGGAATCGGCGTCGCCCAGGTGCTCTCAACCCGATACCTCAATCCGATTCTGGCCGAACTTCCGGTGAGTCTCCCGAACTTCCATCTGGTGTTCCCATACGTCCTCATGCTGCTCGTGTTGCTCGTGCGCCCATATGGCCTGTTCGGTACTGAAGAGGTGAGGAGGGTCTGATGCCCGAACGCAAGCTTCGTACCACCTACGCCAAAGACATGGCTCTGTTTCCGGATCGGGTGAACAAGACCTGGCTCATGATCCTGATTGCGGCTCTGGTCGCATTTCCATTCCTGACAAGAACGGATCTGCCGGTGATAGGCGTGAGCGGATCCTTTTGGCTGACCATCGGGATTTCGATCCTCATCGCGGCAACGGGTGCCCTCGGGCTGAACCTCCTGTCGGGATTCGCAGGTCAGGTGTCGTTGGGTCATGCCTTTTTCCTGGGGGTCGGTGCGTTCGTGGGGGCCATGGTGACACAGCAACCGGGAGCCACAACGCTCTCGGGGGTGTCGTTCTGGGGATTCGGCCTCCCGTGGTGGGTGGCTGTTCTGGCAGGGGGTCTGGTAGCGGCAGTCCTTGGCTTGCTGGTGGCTCCTGCCGCCGTTCGGCTCCGGGGCCTCTATCTGTCACTGGTGACGGTCGCCCTCGTCTTTTTTGGTGAGTTTCTCTTCGGTGCTCCCGGTCTCGAGCAGATCACGGGAGCCTCGCGGGGCAGGAGTGCCCCTCCTATATCTCTTGTTCTGCCAGGACAGGAGGAGGCTTTCTTTGGGCTGAGTAATCGCGAAGAGCTGTATTTCGCATCTTTGATCGTCGCGATCATCGCCTATCTCGTTGGCAAAAACATCGCACGCAGCAGAGTCGGACGGGCTTTTCAGGCAACCCGCGATCGTGATATCGCCGCAGAAGTCATCGGCGTCAACGTCACGTGGGCGAAGCTGGTGGCATTTGGCATCAGTTCGTTCTACGCGGGGGCGGCCGGCGTATTGCTGGGTGTATTTCTCGGCAACCCGATCGGAAGCAATTTCGGCGGTGGCGCAGGTCTTCTGCTTTCGGTCGAATATGTGGCGATGATCGTGATCGGTGGCATCGGAACGGTCCTAGGGGCTGCGCTGGGTGCGCTGTTCGTGGTAGGGCTTCCGGAGCTCGTGTCGTATCTCGCCCAACAGGGATGGCTGCCGTTCGTCGCTGACGTTGGGGGAGGAACCTTTGATACCGCAGTCTTCAGCGCGATTCTCTTCGGCCTGTTCATCATTCTGTTCCTCGTGTTTGAGCCGCTCGGGCTTTTCGGGATCTGGCTCCGCGTTCGCAACTATTGGAAAGGCTGGCCCTTCAGCTATTAAATCGCGTTGAGCGTGCAGAAGGGTTTCGTTGCGGTTACATTTGTCCGGTGCGGGCCAGCCTCCCGCCGCTCTAGAGAAGGAAATCCCAGCACCATGAATGTAAGAAAACTGATTGCTCTGTGCACCGTTCTGGCACTCGTTGCAGTGTCCTGCGGCGGGGAAACGAGCGAGACAACCCTGGCGACGTCTACTACGGAGGCACCGACCACGACGTCGGCTCCTGAGACGGATCCCGAGCCCGATCCAGATGCAATGGAAATGCTCAGCGACGTCGGTTTCGATCCCGAGACCGGAACGATCAAGCTGGGCGTCCTCGCTGCCACTACCGGCCCGATTGCCGGTATCGGTCAGTCCTTGCTCGCAGGTCACCAGGCCTACTGGGGCGCGGTCAACGCCGACGGTGGCGTTGCCGGAAAGTATCCCGTCGAGCTCGTGATTCGCGATAACGCCTACAACCCGGAGACGAACGTTGTCGTCTACAACGAAATCAAGGATGAGGTCCTTGCCTTTTCGTCGACCATCGGAACCCCAACGACCGCGACCATTTACGAAGACGCGGCAGGCGAAGACTTGTTGGTCGCAGCAGGATCGCTCGCTTCCCAGTGGGCACTCACCAATAACGTCGTTTTGAATCTGGCGTCGAACACGTACTTCGCTCAGTTCGCCAACGCCCCGTACTGGGCCATGGAGATCGCCGACCCGCCGGTCATAACGGATGAGAGCGTCGTCGGGATCGTCTACCAGGCCGACGACTACGGCGAGGACTGTAAGAATGGCTACGACTTCGCCCAGGAAAACCTCGGCTTCAACGCAGCGTACGAGGCAACCTACGCGGCAACGGATACCGACTACAGCGCCCAGGTTGGTGGTGCCCAGGCAGCGGGCGTCGACGTGTTGTTCCTATGCACCTTGCCGACCGCTCTGGCAACGATGGCTGGTACTGCACTGGCGATTCAATACTCGCCTGTGCTGTTCGGTTCGAGCCCGTCGTACATCAACGTCCTGCTTGGCGCACTTGGTGGAGAAGGAGGAGCCGAGGCCGGCGCGGCGGCGTTCAACTCGTTCCCCTTCTACAACCTCGGTACTTCGCCAACGTGGGAATCGGATTTGCCGGGCATGCAGCAGATGCGAGCAATCACCGAGGCGGCAGGCGTGCCGACGGAGGCCATCACGGCGTTCTATTACTTCGGCTTCACGCAGGCTCAGACCTTTGAGCAGATCCTGTTGGCCGCAATCGAAAACGGCGACCTGACCCGCAAGGGCCTGGTGTCAGCCGTCGACCTCGTTCAGGACGTCGACTTCGGGCTCGGCGGCGGTGCGGCCGGATTCGGTCCGACTCCGAAAGATCGCATCACCACGAACCTCGACGCCATTGCTGTGGCAACGGCGGAGAATCAGTTCGGGCTGGAGCCGGTGAGCGACTTTTTCGTTGCCCCGTACATGTCCGATTGGGATCCCGCGGGATAGTTAAGGTCTCGAGGCGAATGAAAGGGGCGGCCCTTGGGCCGCCCCTGTTTCGTCTCCGACACGGGAACCGGCCGGTGTCCCCCCGCCATGGGAACCAACCGGAGTTCCAAACCACACAGCAGGTAACGTTGCAGTCCCTCATGCCCGGGCGTACTCCATGAAATCAGTTGACATCGCCGTCATTGGCGCCGGTCCCGCAGGTGCTGCCGCGGCGATTCAGGCGGCACGAAACGGATCTGCGGTCGTCGTATTCGACAAGGCGCCGTATGGCCGTGACAAGGTATGCGGCGATGGCCTCACACCCAGGGCGGTCGGTGCTCTCAACGAGCTGAAGATCGACATGTCCGATGCTCACCACATACAAGGGCTGCGCATGATCGCCAATCGCACCCAACGACAACTCGATTGGCCGGGAACCAGCAGGTTCCCGGCGCAGGGAGCCGTATGGCCACGAAAACGCCTCGATGCTGCCCTGATCGATGCCGCAGAAGAGGCCGGAGCCGCTGTGCATTGGCAGTCGGAGGCGACGCTGTTGTTCGAGGGTGACCGCGTGATCGGCGTCTCTGCGGCCGGCGAGCAATGGCTGGCCGGCCTCGTGATCATTGCGACCGGCGCTCCCGGCAACGTCGCGAGGTCGCTCGGTGCGGTGCGTGTTGAAGGCGAGCCCTTCGGCTTGGCGATTCGAACATACGCCGAATCTCCACGCCATGCCGATCGGTTCCTCGAGGCAACACTGACCATGCGAGACGCCAACGGCAATTCGGTCCCTGGCTATGGGTGGATCTTTCCAGCCGGGGACGGGACTGTGAACATCGGTGTAGGTGCCTTGTCAACGATGAAGGGTTTCAAGGACCTCAACCTCACCGCCTTGCTCGACATCTATTACGAACAGGTCAAAGACGACTGGCAGCTTGGCCCGTTTCTCGAGCGCCCGCGTGCGTGGCGTCTTCCGATGACGACCCGGGTCCGTCATGGTCCCGGATGGGTGGCCATCGGGGATGCAGCGGGGTTGATCAATCCCATGAACGGCGAAGGCATCGACTACGGCCTCGAGTCCGGGATGCTGGCTGCCGATCTCTATGCCGCAGATCCTTCGACTGCTGCCGAACGATATGACCTGATCGTTGGGGAGCGGTTCGATAGTTTTCTTCGCACCGGCCGGCGATTCTCCTTTCTCATCGGCCACCCCTGGATTCTGAATGCAGGCCTTCGCCTGGCGGTCGGAACTCAATCGATCGCGAATATCACGCTGAAGGTGATGGGCAACCTCGTCGATTCCGAAACACCGGGGTCGGCAGGTGTCGTGCTGAGGGCGGCGGACCGCATACTCGGCTGGCTGGATCCGCTGCTGCGGAGAACCCGCGCTTGAGCAGCCTTGGAGCACCCATGAAGTCGCGAATAAATCTGCAGAATCCGCTCGGGTGTTCCTGAACTCGCTGCTATAGTTCCAAAGCCCTGAAACGGTATTGCGCGCTTGCGCGAAGTACCAGACCAGCTCGATTGAATACTCGACTGGACAGGGGAGCCGGTCACACCGGATGCTCTTTGACAACTAAACAGCGAGCCAAAAACCATTTTTGGTGAATGTACAAATTAAGCAATCCTCGTCTGTCCAGATCCGTCGGTTCACGCTGACAGAAACGGACATGATGAATTCGCCGGTCGGGAAAGGTTGCCTGTTTTCAGGCTTCCTGCGATGATCGGAGAGATTGAGAGTACTCAATGGCAGGTCCCCGCTTCTGGGTCCAAAAAGTGCAAGCTTTTCCGGGCTTCCAGGAGTCAACCTGTCATGAACAATGAGCGTGTGGGACCCATGGTCGGGTTCCACCATATAAAGATCGCTCGACACGAGATTGTGCCAAACCTGGCTGTTGTCACCGTTACCTCGGTAGCGGCCGGTAGCAGGCAGTGGGCACGGAGAATCTTCGATGGAGAGTTTGATCCTGGCTCAGGATGAACGCTGGCGACGTGCCTAATGCATGCAAGTCGAACGAGAACCCCTCTATTCGTAAGAACCGAGGGACTTCTAGTGGCGAACGGGTGAGTAACACGTGAGGAACCTGCCCCGAAGACCGGGATAGCCCATGGAAACGTGGATTAATACCGGATACCCTCCTTTGATCGCATGGTCAGTTGAGGAAATGGTCCGCCGCTTCGGGATGGCCTCGCGGCCTATCAGCTTGTTGGTGAGGTAATGGCTCACCAAGGCATAGACGGGTAGCTGGTCTGAGAGGACGAACAGCCACATTGGGACTGAGACACGGCCCAGACTCCTACGGGAGGCAGCAGCAGGGAATATTGCGCAATGGGCGAAAGCCT